>CAIOLZ010000228.1 GCA_903859265.1 uncultured beta proteobacterium | reverse complement strand
GCAATCATTTCACTTTTTAAGGACTGACCATGGTTAGTGCTGTTTTTCATTCTCCCGCTGCTGCTGCGGCATCGCCTGCTACCGTGACGCCAGTCGCGATTGCGGTGGTAGCACCTGAGCCAACCGTGACGGCTAAACCAGCATTCGATTGGGGTGGTCTTTTCATGGCGGTGTTGCCGCCCGTACTGGGTCTGGTGCTTTTGGTGCTGATCTGGTTCGCGGTGAGTGCCGCCACGGCCGGCAGCATTCCCAGCCCGTTGGAAACCGCCAGGCAGGCGGTTGTGATTTTTAGTGACCCGTTCTACCGCAAAGGGCCCAATGACCAGGGTGTTGGCTGGAACGTGTTGATGTCGCTGGAACGGGTGGCTCTGGGCTTTGGGCTGGCCGCGCTGGTGGGCATTCCGGCCGGATTTCTGATCGGGCGGTTTGACTTTTTGAGCCGCATGTTCAACCCGCTGATCAGCTTGTTGCGGCCGGTGTCGCCGCTTGCCTGGTTGCCGATTGGATTACTGGTGTTCAAAGGCGCGAACCCGGCCGCGATCTGGACCATATTTATCTGCTCGATCTGGCCCATGATCATCAATACCGCTGTGGGCGTGCAGCGCGTACCGCAGGACTACATGAACGTGGCACGGGTACTGAATTTGAGTGAGTGGAAGATCGTCACCAAAATTTTGTTTCCGTCCGTACTGCCCTACATGCTGACCGGTGTGCGGCTGGCTGTCGGTACTGCCTGGCTGGTGATTGTTGCTGCCGAGATGCTCACCGGCGGTGTCGGTATCGGCTTCTGGGTCTGGGATGAGTGGAACAACCTCAATGTCGCGCACATCATCATTGCCATTTTCGTGATTGGCGTCGTCGGGCTGTTGCTGGAATACGCGCTCATCAAAATTGCTACCGCATTTACTTTTGAAGAGGTGAAGTCATGAACGAAAAATTCATCGAAATACAAAACGTTGCACAGTCTTTTAAGACCAAAAAAGGCCAGTTCCCGGCTTTGCGCGACATTAATCTGGCCGTTGCCAAAGGCGAGTTTGTAGCGCTGATCGGGCACTCGGGTTGCGGTAAATCGACCTTGCTCAATCTGATTGCAGGACTCACCACGCCCACCGAGGGCCATCTGTTGTGTGCCAATCGCGAAATCGCCGGCCCCGGCCCGGAGCGCGCTGTGGTGTTTCAAAACCACTCGCTCTTGCCCTGGCTGACCTGTTTTGAAAATGTTTATCTCGGCGTAGAGCGGGTTTTTGGAGCAGCCTCCAAAAGCACCGGAGCACCGTCAGAGAACAAGGCCCAGCTCAAGGCCCGCACCGATGCCGCACTGGCGCTGGTGGGCCTGACCGCTGCCGCGCAAAAGCGCCCTGGCGAAATTTCTGGCGGCATGAAGCAACGCGTTGGCATCGCGCGCGCACTGGCAATGGAGCCCAAAGTGCTGTTGATGGACGAGCCCTTTGGCGCACTCGACGCGCTGACGCGCGCCAAGCTGCAGGACGAGTTGCTCGATATCGTGGCCCGCACCCAAAGCACGGTGGTGATGGTGACGCACGACGTGGACGAGGCGGTGCTGCTGTCCGACAAGATTGTGATGATGACCAATGGGCCTGCCGCCACGATTGGCGAGGTGTTGCATGTCGATCTGCCGCGGCCCCGCTCCCGGGTTGCATTGGCCGATAGCCCGGCGTATCTGGGTTATCGCAAGGCGGTGATTGACTTTTTGTATACGCGCCAAGGGCATGTGGAGAAAGTTGCCTGACTATGTCTTTTGGTTTGGCCCCCCTCTCCGCCAGCCCCTCTCGCCCCGCCGGGCGAAAGGGGCTAGGGGAGAGTGGGGATCTACAAAAGCAACATCTTCAAACCCCTCCATTCAGGAGCAAAGCATGAAACAAAAACTGGTAATGGTCGGCAACGGCATGGCCGGCGTGCGCACGATTGAGGAATTGCTCAAAATCGCGCCCGACCTCTACGACATCACCGTATTCGGCGCCGAACCGCACCCCAACTACAACCGCATTCTGCTCAGCCCAGTGTTATCGGGCGAGCAAACACTCGATGAGATCGTGCTCAATCCGTTTGATTGGTACACCGACAACGGCATCACGCTGTATGTTGGAAAAACGGTGACCGAGGTTGACCGGGTTAGGCGCGTGGTGCGCTCGGTGGATGCCAGCGGCGCTGTCATCGAAGCCAATTACGACCGTTTGCTGCTGTGTACGGGCTCTAACCCGTTCATCTTGCCAGTGCCCGGCAAGAATCTGGAAGGCGTGATTGCCTACCGCGACATTGCGGACACCAACGCCATGATTGAGGCCGCAACCCAATACCAGCATGCGGTGGTCATCGGTGGCGGGCTGCTGG
>CAIOLZ010000227.1 GCA_903859265.1 uncultured beta proteobacterium | reverse complement strand
TCACCATCGACATGAGCGGAACCATCACGCTGTTCAACAAAGGTGCCGAGCGCTTGCTGGGTTATAACGCAGCGCAAGTGATCGGGCGCTGCACACCCGAAATATTTTTTGATGCAGCCGAAATTGAGGCGCGGAATTCCTCCATGTCGGCACTTCTGGGGCGACCGTTTGGCGGATTGCAATGCCTGGTGGACGAACACGTTTTGGGCAAACGCAACGAGTGGACGTATGTGCACCGTGATGGTCACCGCTTTGCCGCCGCGCTGGTTGTAACCACGCTCACCGATGTCAGTGGTGTGCGCACAGGTTACCTGGGCGTGAGTCACGACATTACGCAGGAGAAAGAGCACGCGGCGCGCCTGCAGATTGCCATGGAAATGGCCGAGCAGGCGTCCAACGCAAAAGGCCAGTTTCTGGCCAATATGAGCCACGAAATCCGCACCCCCATGAACGCCATTCTGGGCATGCTCAAACTGATGCACAGCACGCAGCTCGACGCCCGTCAGCTCGACTACGCCAACAAGACCGAGAGCGCTGCGAAGTCGCTGCTCGGCCTGCTCAACGACATCCTCGATTTCTCGAAAACCGAGGCCGGCAAAATGGTGTTGGACCTGCAGCCCTTCAGCCTGGATGCGCTGCTGTCTGATCTCTCGGTCATTCTGTCGGCCAACGTTGGCGCCAAGCGCATAGAGGTGTTGTTCGACCTGGACCCCAGCCTGCCGGATGCGCTGGTGGGCGATTCCATGCGACTGCAGCAGATTCTGATCAATCTTGGTGGCAATGCCATCAAATTTACAGAAAGTGGCGAGGTGGTGATTTCCGTCCAGTGCCTGGAACGCAACACCCTTGACGCCACGCTGCGCATCGCCGTGCGCGACAGTGGCATCGGCATCGATCCCAAACACCAGCAACACATCTTTACCGGTTTTTCGCAGGCAGAAGCGTCCACGACCCGCAGGTTCGGAGGAACCGGGCTTGGCCTGTCGATCTGTCGCAGGCTCATCGCCATGATGGGAGGCGAGCTCAAGCTGCAAAGCGCGTTGGGCCGGGGCAGCACGTTTTATTTTGATCTGACGCTGGCGCTGGGCGCCGCGCCAGACACTTTTGCGCCGGCCGACAAACCGAATTTGCACGTACTCCTCATCGACGACAACGCCACGGCCCGCCGCATTTTCGGCACGCTGGCAACAGCGCTGGGGTGGCAGCTTGATCTTGCCGATAGCGCCGCCAAAGGGCTGGAATATCTGGGTCACAACGGCCCGCGCAAAAAGGTGGGCTACAGCGCGATTTTTATGGATTGGTACATGGCGGACGAAAGCGCGGCAGAACTGGCGACAAAGATACGCGCCATTGCACCCCGGGTTGCGCTGATTGCCATGGCCAGTGCCATTGAGCGCGAGTCTTTGGCGGCAGAAATGGCTGAAGGCGGCATGCCCATTGATGGGTTCCTGGTCAAACCAGCCACCGCTTCCATGTTGCGCAAGTCACTGGCGCAAGCACTGGATGCCGGACGCGACGGGGCGTTGCCCAAAGCCCGACATGCCGGGAAAGAAAAGCGTTTGTCGGGCCTGCGGATTCTGGTGGTTGAAGACAACCCCATCAACCAGCAGGTAGCCAGGGAACTGCTGACCATGGAGGGTGCGCAGGTCGATATCGCTGACAACGGACAGCTCGGGGTCAATGCCGTTGCGCAGGCGAAAGAGGCGTACGACGCGGTGCTGATGGACCTGCAAATGCCGGTCATGGATGGCCTCACCGCTGCTGTCACCATTCGCCACGAGCTCGGCCTGCATCAACTGCCGATCATTGCCATGACTGCCAACGCCATGGCCTCTGACCGCGAGTCCTGCTTGGCAGCAGGCATGAACGACCACATCGGAAAACCATTTGAATTGAATGCACTCGTTGCGATGCTGCTGGGTTACACCCGCGGGGCCGTGCACCCTGATGCGAGCGCTGCACCGGTCGAAGCTTCCACTATCTGGACCATGCCCGGCGAGCCGCTTTGCGCGGCAGATGATGTGCTCGACATCGAGACCGCTGTACAGCGAATGGGCGGCGACACGCAATTGTTTGCGCAAATCGCAGGCGCGTTTCTCGAGGAGATATCCACGCTGCCCGAACGCCTTGAGGCCATGTTCGGCTTGGCCGACCTGAGCGCGGCAACGCGCACCCTGCACACAATCAAGGGCCTGTCTTCAACCGTCGGCGCCGATCGCCTGTCTGCCATTTGCCGACAGGCTGAATCAGCCCTGAAGACCGCCACCCGCGAAGCTAGCGTGCCTGACGCACAAGCAATCGCTGCGCTGCATAAGGATTTGCTGCAGGGCGTGGCACAGACGATGCAGGCTCTGAAACAGGCGATTCTCAAATTGACCACCGCCGAAACGAACTCCGCCCCATCACCTGTGGGCGGCAACGCGGCAAACCTCGCACCGGACGTCGATGCGATTTTGGCTGGTCTGAAGTCGCTGCAGACCTTGCTGAGCGAAAGCGACATGGGGGCGATTGACGCACATCGCCAACTGTTGCGTGACCACGCAAGGGCGATCGGACCGCGGCTCGACGGTCTGAATGCCGCGATGGCCGCTTTTGATTTTCAGCAAGGTGTGGTTCAATGTGACGTTCTGATTCGCGAATTTGCTGCCTCTAACCAACAATGATCGACCTCGAGACACCAGTCAGCCAGCTGCTGGAAGGCACCCGTGGCAAGCCCAAGCTTCTGGTGGTGGACGACCAGCCGATCAATATTCAGGTGATGTACCAGGCATTTGGTGGTGATTACCAGGTGTTTATGGCGACCAGTGGCGCACAGGCACTGACGATCTGCAAAAACAATCCGCCCGACCTGATATTGCTGGATGTAGTGATGCCCGGCATGGATGGCTTTGAGGTGTGCATCCAACTCAAGGCCGATGAGGCGACCAAACACATCCCCGTGATGTTCGTCACGGCGCACACCGATGCGGCACAAGAGACCCATGGTCTGAGCGTTGGCGCGGTTGACTTTATTGCCAAACCGGTCAATCCCGATGTGGTACGGGCGCGCGTCAAAACGCAGCTGACCCTGAAGTTTCAATCCGATTTGCTGCGTCAGCTGGTTTTTCTGGATGGACTGTCTGGCGTTTTCAACCGCCGCTACTTTGACCAGCAACTGGCCACCGAATGGGCGCGGTCCGCACGCAACAACTCGCCACTGTCCCTGATTCTGCTCGACGTCGATTTTTTCAAGCTCTACAACGACCGCTATGGACATCAGGCCGGTGATGATGCCTTGCGCACCATCGCCGTAACCCTCAAATCCTGTCTGCGCCGTCCGGCCGATCTGGTCGCGCGTTATGGCGGTGAGGAGTTTGCGTGCATCCTGCCAGAGACCTCCCATGAGGATGCGCTTGCCATGGCCCAAGAACTCGAACGCAGGGTTCGCCGCCTCAGTATCCCGCACGAGAGTTCCAGCGTGGACAAAGTAGTCACCATCAGCGCTGGCATTGCGACCCGCGAATCCGACGCATTGGGCGATGCCCAAGGCCTGATCGGGCTGGCGGACAGCCTGCTCTACCGTGCCAAAAAAACCGGACGGGGCCGCGTTCTCGGTGGCGTGATGTCGGCGAAAATTAACGACTGAATCAGGCGCGCGAGTCGAACTGCAAAATCGCCCGGGCAATCTGCTCCAGCGGCAAAATATCATCTACGGCCTGAAGTTTGATCGCCTCTTTGGGCATGCCGAAAACTACGCAGGTTTCCTCGTTCTGAGCGATCGTGCGGGCACCGCCATCGTGCAGAACTTTCATGCCACGGGCGCCATCATCGCCCATGCCGGTCATGATGATTCCCAGCACATCCCGCCCGCCGCACTCCGCCGCCGATTTGAAGAGCACATCCACGGAGGGTTTGTGCCGGTTCACCGGCGGCCCGTCGAGCACATGCACAAAGTACTGGCCTGCCGACTTGCGCAACTGCATGTGCAGTCCGCCGGGTGCAATCAGCGCAACGCCACGCTCGAGCCGGTCACCGTCTCTGGCTTCGCGCACCGTCATCGCGCAAATGCCATTGAGGCGTTGGGCGTACATGGCGGTGAACTTCTCGGGCATATGCTGGGTGATGGCAATCCCGGGCGCATCTGCCGGCAAATTTGTCAGCACCAGCTCCAAGGCTTGCGTACCGCCGGTCGAGCTGCC
>CAIOLZ010000226.1 GCA_903859265.1 uncultured beta proteobacterium | reverse complement strand
TCCCGCCCGGTACTTTTGGGTGGCGTTCTCGCAAAAAAAGGTTCTTTCAGAAATGCCTCGAGCAGGGCCTGGCGGACGGTTCCGCCGGCAGCCCAGCTTCCCGCATCGTCAAAGGGTTTGCCCGTGTGCGTTTGGCACCATCCGTCCATGAGCGCATTGCCGGGACCGCAGTCAAAGCCTTGTACGGCGTTGTCGGTTTTCCCCGTCAGCAGGGTGATGTTCGATATGCCGCCGATGTTGAGCACTGCCACGCTTTCGCCGGGATCGGAGAAAAAGGCCTCATGAAACGGTGGAACCAGAGGCGCACCCTGTCCGCCTGCCGCCACATCGCGGCTGCGGAAATCGGCCACCACATCGATGCCGCAAAGCTCGGCCAGCAGCGCCGGCTGATTGAGCTGGATTGTGTAGCCGACGCCGTCAAACTCGCCGGGGCGGTGTCGTACGGTTTGTCCATGGGCGCCAATGGCTCTGATCTGGCTCGCCGGTACTTGGCATTGCGCCAGTAGCGCTGACACGACCTGCGCGTAAACGTTGACAAGGGCGTTGCCCGCCAGGGCCGCTCGGTGCAGTTCATCAGCACCGGACTGGTTCAGCGCCAGCAACGCTTGCCGTAGCGTGACCGGTAACGGCTGGCTGGCAAACCCGCGTACCGCCAGCCGTGGCTGCGCAAAGTCCACCAAAACGCCGTCCACGCCATCGAGCGACGTGCCCGACATCAATCCAATATAGAAATCCGGCACAAAAGTCGGTGCCTGCTCGGCTCGATTACTCAATACTGCCGAGTTGCATTTGCGCCCCGGCTGCGAATTGGGCACGGACCTGCGCCGCGGCCGCGTCAAACGCGGCCCGGTAGGCAGGCGCGATCGGCGTGGACTCGTTAAGGTTGGCCACCGTTAACGGGTCGTGGTGTACGCCGTTGATGCGGAATTCAAAGTGCAGGTGCGGCCCAGTGGCCCAGCCGGTGGCGCCAACCAGGCCGATGTTTTGGCCCTGCGTGACATGCTGCCCCACCTGGACATTGATTTTGCTCAGGTGTGCGTAAACAGTCTCATTGGCGGTGCTGTGGCGAATGATGATTACGTTGCCAAAGCCGTTCTGGACCCCGGCAAACTCCACCACGCCGTCGGCAACGGTGCGCACCGGTGTGCCGGTGGCGGCGCCGTAATCGATGCCCAAATGGGCTCTCCACAATTTCAGAATCGGGTGAAAGCGCAATTCAAAGCCGCTGGTGATTCGCGAGAACTCCAGCGGCGACTTCAGGTAGGCGCGGTGCAGGCTGTTCCCGGCCAGCGTGTAATAGCCTCCCTTGGTCAGGGTATGGGACGCCGTCGAGGCTGCAGCGGCGCCGGCGGTGACGGGTTCCTGGAACCACATTGCTTCATGGCTTTTCCCTGCATTGACAAATTCCGCACTCAACACGCGTCCGGCACGCAGCGGTTCTCCATCGCCCTCCAGCGTTTCGTAGGACACTGAAAAACGGTCGCCTTTGCGCAATGCGTGGCGGAAGTCGATATCCCCCGAGAAAATTTCCGCCAGCTGAATGGCAACCGAATCCGGAATACGCGCTTCGTCGGTCGCCGCAAACAGCGAAGAATTGATGGTTGCACTTGCCAGGTGCGAGGACGCATGCATCGGCAATGTTTCCAGGTGGGAAGCAAATCCTGAACCGGTCCTTTCAACCACCAGCCGCTTGAACATGCCATCGTCTTCGGGGCTCCAGCGCGCGGTGAGTTTCAGCAATGCGTTGTTTTCGCCTGCTTCTGCCGTCACGTTGCGCCCGGCGCGGCCCATCAAATTCTGGTTCACCGTTGCATCACTGCGCAAAAAAGCGGCAGCACTGGCGTCGAAAATTCCCAGTCGCTTGAGCAGGCTGTCGGCTGTGTCGTTGGTGCGCGTCTGGTCGGAGCGGTACAGCCGCATCGCGAGGGCCTGTGTGTCGTTCCCCAAGCTTTCCGAGGTGTCGCGCGGGTTGTACGCCACAGATTGTGTAATTTGGCGCTGCGCGATGGGCGGCGAGTCCTGGTCCAGATTGGCCACTGCATAACTCAGTCCGGTGGCGCACATCAGCAGCGCCGCCATGGCTGATACAGCCCGTTTCGGGTGGCGCTGCAGGGCTGCAGCCGCGTCAGCCATCAGCACATTTGCGGTTTCAAGCAGTCCCGGTTTCAAAATGGCAGCTCCAAGGCTTGGGGGCGAGGCGACTAAAATGCAGCGCCTGTCGCCTATCCGGCACGGGTGAGCGGCCGAAAAAGGACGAAGTATAGCGATCTCCGGTTCGCTGTGGCAACGCCCGCCAGCCTCCCACGCCTTCTTGTGTTCCATTAAGAATTGTTATGAACCCAGCGCAAAGCTCCCCTTCCCTTATGACTGACCGTGTTCGCGAGGCATTGGCGGTTTCGCTGCGCGGCTGCGATGAACTCATTCCCCAGGATGAGTGGGTCAGGAAGTTGGCCAGATCCGAAGCCACCGGCAAGCCGCTGCGCATCAAGCTCGGGCTGGACCCCACGGCGCCTGACATTCATATCGGCCACACGGTAGTGCTCAACAAAATGCGCCAGTTGCAGGACCTGGGGCACACCGTGATTTTCCTGATTGGGGACTTCACCAGCATGATTGGGGACCCCAGCGGTCGCAACTCCACCCGGCCACCGCTGACGGCGGAACAGATCAAGGTCAACGCCGAGACGTATTACCGCCAGGCCAGCCTGGTGCTGGAACCCTCCAAAACCGAAATTCGCTACAACAGCGAGTGGAGCGATCCGCTGGGCGCGCGCGGAATGATTCAGTTGGCCTCGCGTTACACCGTGGCCCGCATGATGGAGCGCAACGACTTTCATGACCGCTTCAAGGCCGGCACGCCGATCGCGGTGCACGAATTTTTATATCCGCTCATGCAGGGTTACGACAGTGTCGCCTTACAAAGCGATCTGGAACTCGGCGGCACCGACCAGAAATTCAACCTTTTGATGGGGCGCACACTGCAGGCCGAATATGGTCAGGAGCCGCAGTGCATTCTGACCATGCCGCTGCTCGAGGGGCTGGACGGTGTTGAGAAAATGTCCAAGAGCAAGAACAACTACATCGGTATCAGCGAGGACCCCAACACCATGTTTGCCAAAGTGCTCAGCATCTCAGACGTGCTGATGTGGCGTTGGTACACACTGCTGAGCTTCCAGAGTGAAGCTGCGATTGCGGCGCTCAAGGCCGAAGTGGAGGCCGGGCGCAACCCCAAGGACGCCAAAGTAGCCTTGGCCAGGGAAATCACCGCCCGCTTTCATTCGGCCGCAGCGGCGGATGCTGCCGAGCAAGACTTTATGAACCGCAGCAAGGGCGGCATTCCGGATGAAATTTCCGAATTGACATTGCCTTTGGGCGACGGTGGTGCCTCCGTGGGTATTGGCGCGCTGCTGAAGTCCGCGGGTTTGGCGGCCAGCAGCGGTGAGGGCAACCGTCTGATCGACGGCGGCGGCGTTCGCGTGGACAGCAGCGTCGTCAGCGATAAAGGTCTCAAACTCGGCGCTGGCACCTACGTGCTGCAGGTTGGCAAACGCAAGTTTGCCCGGGTGACCCTGGCCTGACCCGCTGCGCGATGCTGGCCTTGATTCAGCGCGTGTTGCGCGCAAGGGTGACCGTCAACGGCGAGGTCACGGGGGAGATTGGACGCGGATTCCTGGTCCTGCTGTGTGCCGAGCAGGGTGATACGACTGTGCAGGCCGATAAGCTTCTGACCAAAATTCTCAAAATGCGGATTTTCAGCGACGCGCAGGGCAAGATGAACCACAGCCTGCAGGACATGGACGGCCTCGGGCAATCCGGCGGGATGCTGATCGTCAGCCAGTTCACGCTCGCTGCCGACACCGCGGGTGGCAACCGGCCCAGTTTTACCGCAGCAGCACGACCGGATGTCGGGCTGGCCCTTTACAACTATTTTGTCGATCAGGCCCGCAAAGTACACGCACCCGTGCAAACAGGCCGTTTCGCCACCGAAATGCAGGTGGAGTTGGTAAACGACGGGCCAGTGACGATACCGTTGCGAATTAACCCTTCCCCGCTGGTGACTTGAGTTCGGTGTAATTGTGAATATAGGGTTTACCCTTATATTCGAAGCTGACTGATTTTTACAGGGCAAGCCCATGAATACCTATCTCAATTGCTCCGAGTCTCTTCAACGCCTGACTGAAACTGTTGCCACTGCGCGCGGCAATTGGCTTGCACTGCCGTTTGACATGGCACGCGAGCAATATGCGCGGGCGGCCCGGGCCGGTCTGATCCAGCGGTCGTTGCTGGCTTCAGCGCGATTCAGCCGTAACCTGACCGCGCTGGAGCGTCTGGTGCTTGGCCCCTGGGCGCGGGGCAATTGACGCTGGCTTCGGCTTTTTGCATGGCCTGCGGCTGGGGGTTTATCGTGTCTATCGGCGGTTCGCAGGCTCTTGTGTGATACTGCTGCGCTTGGTTTAAACCCATTGTCTGGAATCGCTCATGCCGATCTTTGCTTCCCATCCCAGCGCGTCATCGCGAATCTTGTTTGCAAGCCGTTTTGTGCT
>CAIOLZ010000225.1 GCA_903859265.1 uncultured beta proteobacterium | reverse complement strand
GACGCCATGAGCCCGCGCGAGGCGATGGATGCCATTTACCAACTCAAGGCGCTGGCCGCACGCCAGTAATTTTCAAAAAGGAACCCCATGAACTCCACACCCAAAGTAGCGCTGGTCACTGGCGCCGGAACCGGTATTGGCAAAGCAGTGGCACTGGCGCTCCTGGGCGATGGCTACAGCGTCGTTCTGGCCGGTCGCCGCGCGGAATTGCTGAATGCAGTTGCAGCACTGCCAGGCGCCGAACGTGCTCACCCGTTCGCTTGCGACGTCACCCAACCCGAAGCAGTCAACGCGCTGTTTGCCGACATCAAAAGCCGCTACGGCCGGCTCGATGTGCTGTTCAACAACGCCGGTATCGGTGCGCCGGCGGTGCCCATGGACGAACTCACGTTTGAGCAGTGGCAAAGCGTGGTCAACGTCAACCTGACGGGATCATTTTTGTGCGCCCAAGGGGCGATGCGCTTGATGAAAACCCAGACACCCCAAGGCGGACGGATTATCAACAACGGTTCAATTTCAGCCCACGCGCCACGCCCGAATTCCGCGCCTTACACATCCACCAAGCATGCCATCACCGGATTGACCAAATCAATTTCGCTCGATGGCCGCAAATACAACATTGCCTGCGGACAAATCGACATCGGCAATGCCCTGACCGAATTGTCCGCACGCATGGCCAAAGGTGTGCCACAGGCCCATGGCGAGATTGCGGTTGAGCCCATGATGGACGTGGCGCAAGTAGGCGAAGCGGTACTGCACATGGCAAGTCTGCCGCTGTCAGCCAATGTGCAGTTCATGACCATCATGGCCACGAACATGCCGTTTGTCGGGCGCGGCTGATGGGCGCTGGCATCTCTCAAAACCGCATCAACCTGCCGGCACTTCTCTCCGTCCTGCTCGGGGTGACGCTGGGCACCCTGGATACGGCGATTGCCAACACCGCACTGCCGGCCATGGCCGCCGATTTGCACGCCGATCCGGGTCGCTCGATCTGGATCGTTAACGCCTACCAGCTCGCCGTGGTCGCAACGCTGCTGCCGTTTGCGGCCTTGGGGGATTCACTCGGGCCGCGCAAGGTGTTCGTTTTTGGCGTGTCGTTCTTTACCCTGGCGTCGCTGGCCTGCACGCTGGCGACCAGCCTTCCCCAACTGGCCTGCGCACGGGCCTTGCAAGGCATTGGTGCAGGCGCCGTCATGAGCGTGAACATCGCGCTCATCAAGCTCATTTTTCCCCCATCCAGGCTGGGCCGCGGCGTTGGCCTGAACGCACTGGTCGTCGGCGTCGGATTTGCCGTCGGCCCCACAGTCGCATCTCTGGTGTTGTCGGTAGCCAGTTGGCCCTGGCTTTTTGGCATCAACGTCCCGCTGGGAACGCTGGCGTTCCTGTTCGCGTGGCGCTATTTGCCGCAGCACACAGGCAAGCCGATGCCGTTTGATCGCGCCGCGGCCCTGCTGTCGGCGCTGGCGTTTACTGCGCTCATGTTTGCACTCATTCAAATCGGTCAGCAGGCAAGCTGGGGTGTTGTAGGTGGTGCTGCATTGGCAGCAGCCTTTTTCACCGCCTTGCTGCTGTTGCGCCAGGCCGGTCACGCCGCACCCATGCTGCCGGTAGATTTGCTGCGACGGCCCATGTTTGCTTTGTCGGCGTTTACCGCATTTGCGTCTTTCGGCGCACAGGGGCTGGCCTTTGTCGCATTGCCTTTTTACTTCGAGACCAGCATGCACCGCGATCCGATCCACACCGGATTTCTGATGTCTGCATGGTCGATCGTGGTGGCCGCCGCCGCACCGCTGGCGGGCCGCCTGTCCGATCGCTACCACCCGGGACTTTTGGGTGGCATTGGGTTGGCAGTACTTTGTGTCGGCATGTTTTTTCTGGGTAGCCTGGACCCGACCACGCCTGTTTGGCAAATCATTGTCAGCATGGGCATCTGCGGCGCCGGGTTTGGTTTTTTCCAGTCGCCCAACCTGCGCGCATTGATGACCAGTGCGCCGCCAGGGCGCAGCGGCGGCGCCAGCGGAATGATCGGCTTGGTGCGCCTCACCGGGCAGGCCACCGGGGCGGCACTGGTGGCCTTGTGCTTTGGTCTGCGCGGAATGCAGGGAGCGACGCTGGCAATTTACCTGGGTGCGGGCTTTGCGGCGGCCGGCTCGATTGCCAG
>CAIOLZ010000224.1 GCA_903859265.1 uncultured beta proteobacterium | reverse complement strand
TCGAGCGCGCGGTCGCCTTCTTTCAGGTTGGCCACCAGAACCGTATAGGCCTTCCACAGGCGGTGCAAGCCCGCCGACATCAGGTCGTTCATGATGTCGTACTTCGGTGCCACGGAGTCGAACACGCCGCGCACTTTGCGCGCCTTCTCGGTCTCGTCAACCGACTCAAATCCAAAGTGGGTGTTGGTCATGCAAGGTTCCGGTTCAATGGCTGCCACAGCCGTGGCCGTCGGGCGCGATCATGGGCGCGTCGCGGTCAACCCCGGCGGCCTTCAGGCGGCTTTCATAGTCGGCCCAGAGCTGCTCCTGTTGCGCGCCCAAAAAATACAGATAGTCCCAGGAAAAAATACCCGTGTCATGGCCGTCGGAAAACGCCGGTTGCACCGCGTAATTGCCTACGGGCTCAAGCCCTGTGAGGTCAACCAGGCGCTTGCCGGTTTGCAGTATTTCCTGCCCCGGGCCGTGGCCTTGCACTTCGGCCGAGGGCGAGTACACCCGCATCAGTTCAAACGGAATACGAAAACTTGCGCCGTCCGAAAACGTGATCTCCAGCGCGCGCGACTGCGCGTGGACCGTGATTGCCTGTGGAGTCGGCGTTCCTTTTTGTAAACCTGCCATACATCTATTGTAGGCAGACCCCTCGTCAGAACCTCGCAGTAAGGCTAACGTGCAGCTTCTCATCGCCCGCCTTGGGCACGCTGGATGAGGAAGCGGCATTCGACGCCATGCTCGAACCGGTAAACACACTGCCCCAGTCGAGCGAAATACTGGCTTGGCCCATTCCATAGCGCAGACCCAGACCGGCACTGGCAAGCTGGTCGGTTTCGATCTTGCCGGTTGACGTAGCGCCCACGTTGACGTTACTCAACCAGCCCGCATCCACAAAGCCAAGCATTCGCAAACCGGCAGTCAACTCCGGTGTGGTGACTTCAAAGGAAACCGAAGCACCCCGGTCGCCCGACAGCACGCGATCGTTCACGCCGCGTATGGAAGTGACACCCCCCAAACCAAACTGCTCACCGGATATCAGCGGGTTTCCTGTGTATTGCATTTGCCCGCGCACACCCGCAAGCCAGCCCGTGCTGCCAACGGTGCTGAGGTAGTTGGCATTGAGCCGGACGATGCTCCAGTAAACAGTATCAATCCGGGCATCTTCGGTCTTGTAGGCTTCGAGGCTGTTACCCGGGCTGCCGGGAATATTGTTGGCCCAGTCGGCGCTGTAGCCCCAGGCCACGTTGTCAGCCTCCACTTTGGCGGCATAGCTCAGGGTCAGGGGCTGGCTACCACGGTCGAGCTGACCGGGAATGGTCTGGTCGTTGATTTTGCTGACGTTAAACAGCTTCTGGTCCAGGGCGATCGTGGCGTAGGTTTTGCGCCCGCCATCGGGTGCGAAGTACTTGCTGTAGTTGACGCCATAGGTTTCGCCGGCGCCCGAACTGTTGAACGTGCCAAAGTTGCCCACCACATCGGAGTTGGTGTAACTGGCCCCCAACACGCCGCCATATTCGTAAAACGGGATGCGGTAGTTCAGGCCAAACTGTTTGACCTGATCGGTACGTTCAATCGACGTGGTGTACGCGAATGACACCAGGTGGTCCCTGTCAAACAGATTCGAGTAAGCACCTACGAGTGCCAGACGGTCATTGCCCGTGGCATTGGATCCGCTGTTGTCCAGGCTGGCCGAAAACGTGAGCGGGTTGCTAGG
>CAIOLZ010000223.1 GCA_903859265.1 uncultured beta proteobacterium | reverse complement strand
TTGAGAGTGGTCGGATAGATAGGGCCGATGGCCAGATAGGAGGGCCGGGCAGCCCTCGCAATCGCCAGTTCTTCAGGTGTATGTGTGCTGATTCCCAACCGCATGCCCGACGCACGCAAAGCATCGCGGTCTGCCTTGGCCAGAGCCGCCCAGTCTTCCTGGCCCAGATGCACACCGTAGGCGCCCGCCGCCATCGCGTGCTGCCAATGGTCATTGATAAAAACCTGTGCGCCGGGATACGCACTACCCGCCGCGACGGCATCGCGCACCTGCGAGGCAATGACCGCATCCTCATGAGCGCCGGCTTTGAAGCGCAGCTGAAGGGTCCGCACACCCCAATGCAGCAGTTTTTGCACCCATTGGGAGTCCGGAACAACGGGATAAAAACCGGGCGCGGAGGTCAAGGCTTGGAAAGACGGCTGAACCATTTTTGAGTCCCTCAGGGCGCGTGCCAAAAAGGCATGCCGACAACCGGCGTTGAAGCTTGCGCGGCGCTGCGCTCCGGCATGGGCGTCGCCAGGTAAGCGGCTCGACCCGCAGCCACCCCCTTTGAAAAGGCCCCGGCCATGCGCACCGGATCCCCGGCCTGCGCGACCGCGGTATTCAACAGCACCGCATCAAACCCCATTTCCATCACTTGCGCCGCATGCGAGGGCCTGCCCAGCCCCGCATCCACCACCAGCACGGCATCCGGCAACCGGCGCCGCATAGTTTCCAGGGCATACGGATTCATCGGTCCGCGCCCGGTTCCGATCGGCGCAGCCCAAGGCATGACGGCAGCACAACCCGCACCATGCAGCCGCTGGGCCATCACCAGATCGTCGGTGGTGTAGGCGAACACGGCAAACCCGTCCTTGACAAGACGATTGGCGGCATCGAGGGTGGCCATGACATCGGGTTGCAAGGTGTAGTCGTCTCCGATCACTTCGAGCTTGATCCAGCGGGTGCCAAAAATTTCCCGCGCCATCTGGGCCAGCGTGAAGGCTTCATCGGCACTGTGGCATCCGGCCGTGTTGGGCAACACATGGCAGCCCAGCGATTGCACGCGTTGCCAGAAATGGTTACCGCCACCACTCTCGGGTTGCAGCCGGCGCAGTCCAACCGTTAAGACCTGCGTGCCGCTGGCATGCGCCGCGTCACTCAATACTTGCAGCGACGGGTAGTGCGAGGTACCCAGCAATAGCCTGCTCGAAAGTCTGGTGTCTGCAACCGTCCAGCCATCATCGCTTTGGGAGTCGGGGGTATTTGAAAGCATCTCGGTCATTTCGGTTCAACCGCCGGTAATGGGCGCCACGATATCAATGCGGTCACCTGCCACCAGAGGGCGCTCAGGCCATTGCGGGCGGGGCACAAATGTGTTGTTGATGGCACAGGCAAATGCCGCATCGAGCGCCATTGCGCGCTCTTGCAAAAGCGCCAGCAACGTCCCGGCACCGGTTTGTGTCGGGTTGCCATTGATGACTACGTCGATCGAATTCATTGCATTGATTCCAGTAATTGCCGGGCCAGCGAATCCACCAGGGCAGGCGCGCACAGATAGCCGTGCCGGTACAGGCCATTGATGTGCCACACACCATCGCGCAGCGCGCAAAAGGGTTGATCGTTGTCCAGCGCCGGTCGCAAGGCTGCGGACATTTGCTGCACCCTGGCCTCGCCAAAGGCCGGGTGCAGGCTGTAAAGCGCGCTGCCAAGCTCCAGCATGGAGCGCAAAGTCACAGGGCCACTGTCCTCGGACTCCAGCTGGGTTGCACCCACTACAAAAGTGTCGTCCGGCCGCGGAGCCACGTAAAGCTGGTAGCGCGGGTGCATCAGGCGCACCGGCCGGTTGAGCCTGACGCCACCGCATTGCACCCGCAGCACTTCACCACGCACACCTCGCAACCCGGGCAGGTCTGCCTTGCTGCCTACGCCGCGCGCGTCCACGACCGCATCGAACGCGTACTGCTGCGCCCCTGCAGAAATTGTGTTGGGCCGCAAGGCGTCCACGTCGAATCCCGCATGCCACTGCACACCTTGATTGCGCAGCACCCGCTTCAGCGCAGCCATCCACTGCGCATTGCACACCTGACCTTCGCCCAGCAAATGCAGCCCCTGCTGGAACCTGCCCGCCAGAGCAGGCTCCAGCGCTGCCACCCCCGCACCATCCACTTGCACCAGTTGGGGACGGCTGGCCATGGGCAGCTTATGTTCCAGAATGCGTGTGAAATGGGTCAGCGAGCTGAGGTCCTGTCCATGGGCCAGCACCAGCGTGCCGTTCTGGCGGAAGTACACCGGCTGTGCATTTGCAATCGGATCTGCACCCTGCAACTCCTCAATCCACGCGGGCCAAAGTGCCATGGACCGCTGGCCGAGGTCGAAAACCACCGCATCAGCCACGGCCAGTTCGGCCATGGGCGACAACATGGCGGCGGCCACCATCGAGGCTGACGCAGTCGAGTCCGCCGGGTCCTTGTCAAACAGGGTCACCCGGCAGCCGGCGCGCAGCAGCCGCCAGGCCAGGGTGCGCCCGACCAGGCCGGCGCCTGCAATTCCAACGTGCACAGACCTCATGCGCCGTGGCTCAGGAGTAAATCTCGCTGCCTGTTTTGCGAAACTCGGCGGCCTTTTCTTCCAGGGCATGGCTGATTTGCTGAATGGGGATCACGCCCCCGTCAGTCTTCAAGGTCGTGCTGGCTGGGTTTTTCAGAGCAAAGTCACGCACCTCTTGCGAGATCTTCATGGAGCAAAATTTCGGCCCGCACATGGAGCAAAAGTGCGCGACTTTGGCATTCTCCTTGGGCAGAGTTTCGTCGTGGTAGGCCATTGCGGTGTCCGGGTCAATGGCGAGCCGGAACTGGTCTTCCCAGCGGAACTCGAATCGCGCCTTGGAGACGGCGTTATCCCACATTTGCGCACCTGCGAAGCCCTTGGCAAGGTCGGCCGCGTGGGCGGCAATCTTGTAGGCAATCAGGCCTTGCTTCACGTCGTCCCGGTTGGGCAAACCCAGGTGCTCTTTGGGCGTGACGTAGCACAGCATGGCCGTTCCGTACCAGCCGATATTGGCAGCGCCCATGGCGGAAGAAATATGGTCATAGCCCGGCGACACGTCGGTAATCAGTGGCCCGAGGGTATAAAACGGTGCCTCGAAACATGCCTCGAGTTGCTTGTCCACGTTTTCTTTGACCAGCTGGAGTGGCACGTGGCCGGGGCCTTCGATGATCACCTGCACATCGTGCTTCCAGGCAATCTGGGTCAGTTCGCCCAGGGTATGCAGCTCTGCGAACTGGGCTTCGTCATTGGCATCGGCAATCGACCCGGGGCGCAGTCCGTCGCCCAGCGAAAAGCTCACGTCGTAGGCTTTCATGATGTCGCAGATGTCTTCGAAATGCTCGTACAGGAAACTTTCACGGTGGTGCGAGAGGCACCACTTGGCCATGATCGAGCCGCCTCGCGAGACGATGCCGGTCAAGCGGTTAGCCGTCAACGGCACATAGGCGAGCCGCACCCCCGCGTGGATGGTGAAATAGTCAACGCCCTGCTCGGCCTGCTCAATCAGCGTGTCGCGAAACAGGTCCCATGTCAGGTCCTCGGCGCGCCCGTGCACTTTCTCCAGTGCCTGATAGATCGGTACGGTGCCGATGGGCACCGGCGAATTGCGCAAGATCCACTCGCGGGTTTCGTGGATGTTGTCGCCGGTGGACAGGTCCATCACGGTGTCTGCGCCCCAGCGGATCG
>CAIOLZ010000222.1 GCA_903859265.1 uncultured beta proteobacterium | reverse complement strand
TGGCGAGACGTTTCTGGGCGGTGCTCCCAGCGCGCTGGTGCTGGGAGACAACATCTTTTACGGGCACGACTTTGCGGGTTTGCTCAAGAGTGCCAATGCGCAGACCGACGGGGCAACGGTGTTTGCCTACGCGGTCAACGATCCCGAACGCTACGGCGTAGTGGAATTCAACGCGCTGGGCCGAGCCATCAGTCTGGAAGAAAAGCCCAAAAACCCGAAGAGCCGCTATGCAGTCACCGGACTCTACTTCTACGACAACCAGGTGGTGGAACTCGCCAAGCAGGTCAAACCCAGCGCACGCGGGGAGTTGGAGATTACGGACCTGAATCGGATGTATCTGGACCGGGGACAGCTCGACGTGCAGACGATGGGGCGGGGTTATGCATGGCTCGACACGGGCACCCACGAATCGATGATGGAAGCAAGTCAGTTCATCTACACCATCGAGAATCGACAGGGACTCAAAGTGGCGGCCCCGGAGGAGATCGCCTGGCGTAGCGGCTGGATCAGCAGTGCTGACCTCGAGAAACTGGCGGCACCCCTCGCAAAGTCTGGATATGGACAATATTTGCTGCAACTGCTGAAGCACACGGTTTACTGATGAAAGTCACTCCCACCGCCATTGCCGATGTGCTGCGACTGGAGCCCCAATTGTTCGGTGACGAGCGCGGTTTCTTTTTTGAAAGTTTCAACCAAAAAGTCTTCGAAGCGGCGACGGGTGTGCGCGTCCAGTTCGTCCAGGACAACCATTCAAAGTCAACCAAAGGGGTGCTGCGCGGGCTGCACTACCAGGCGAAAAAGTCTCAAGGCAAGCTGGTGCGGGTGACACAGGGCGCGGTATTCGATGTGGCCGTGGACATTCGTCCATCCTCGCCGACCTACGGGCAATGGGTCGGCGAAGTGCTCAGCGCGGACAACAAACACCAGTTGTGGATTCCGCCGGGACTGGCACATGGTTTTTTGGTGCTGACGGATACCGCGGAGTTTTTGTACAAAACTACCGATTACTACGCGCCCGCCGACGAACGCTGCATCGCCTGGGACGATTCCACGCTGGCCATACGCTGGCCCGATATCGGCGGGCCGCCCTTGCTGTCGCCCAAGGACGCCCAAGGCGTGGCTTTTCGTTAACTTTCCTTGATTTACACTGGGCAGCGTATCAGCGATGATTGACGAATTGATGCTTTAGAGAGCAGGACGCAATAATGGCCATATCTGAAGAATTCATTTTGCAGGATCCCAACGCCACCCCGCTGCCGGGCCTGGGCCGGGCAATGGTTGCAGCAGGCAAATTGGGTCAAAAGTCTGCGGAAGACATCTACAAAAAATCAATCGCCAACAAAAACAGCTTTATTGCCGAGCTGGTGGGATCAGGCGCATTGTCTGCGGCTGATCTGGCGCACACACTGTCCAACGCATTTGCCACGCCCCTGATTGACCTGGATGCATTGGATCCGCAGCGGTTGCCCAAAGACCTGCTCGATGGAAAGATTTGTCAAGATTACCGTCTGGTAGTTCTCAGCAAACGCAACAACCGCCTGCTGGTGGCTACCGCAGATCCCTCCGACCAGCAGGCCGCAGAAAAGATCAAGTTCGCCAGCCGCATGGGGGTTGACTGGATAATTGCTGAATACGACAAGCTCCTGAAAATGGTGGAGGCCCGCGCGGTCACCGCCACAGAGGCGGTCGAAGACATCATCGGTGGCGACTTCGAGTTCGATGAATCAGCCACTGAAATGACGCCAGAGTCGTCGCAGGCCACCGCCGAAGTCGAAGACGCACCGGTCGTTCGCTTCCTTCAAAAGATGCTGCTCGATGCGGTCAGTATGCGGGCGTCTGACCTGCACTTCGAACCCTATGAAAATCAGTACCGCGTGCGTTTTCGCGTTGACGGCCAACTGCGCGAGATTGCCAGTCCGCCGGTCGCAATCAAAGACAAGTTGGCTTCGCGCATCAAAGTCATATCGCGCATGGACATATCCGAAAAGCGCGTGCCCCAAGATGGCCGAATGAAGCTCAAAGTGGGGCCGGATCGGGTCGTTGACCTGCGTGTCAGCACGCTGCCCACGCTGTTCGGCGAAAAAATTGTGATCCGCGTTCTTGACCCCAGCAGTGCCAAACTGGGCATTGATGCGCTGGGTTACGACCCGGAAGAAAAGGAACGCCTGCTCAAGGCCATCAACAGGCCTTACGGCATGATTCTGGTGACCGGTCCCACCGGATCCGGGAAAACCGTCTCGCTCTACACCTGCCTGAATTTACTGAACCGGCCTGACGTCAACATCGCGACCGCGGAAGACCCGTCAGAAATCAACCTGCCCGGCGTGAATCAGGTCAACGTCAACGAAAAAGCAGGGCTGACCTTTGCAGCGGCCCTGAGATCTTTCCTGCGCCAGGATCCTGACATCATCATGGTTGGCGAAATTCGCGATTACGAAACTGCCGACATTTCGATCAAGGCCGCACAAACCGGCCACCTGGTTTTGTCAACCCTGCACACCAACGATGCGCCCACGACGCTGACGCGGATGCGCAACATGGGCATTGCCGCTTTCAATATTGCCTCCAGCGTCATCCTCATAACAGCACAGAGGCTGGCGCGCCGGCTCTGCCTGAATTGCCGGGCACCGCTCGACATTCCCAGACAGACCTTGCTGGATGCGGGATTTAAAGCGGAAGACCTGGATGGAAGCTGGAAACCGTACAAGCCTGTGGGCTGCTCCAACTGCAACCTGGGCTACAAAGGGCGCGTGGGCATTTATCAGGTCATGCCCATATCGGACGAGATCCAGCGAATTATTCTGCGCGACGGCAGCAGCCTGGACATTGCTGAACAAGCGCAGCGTGATGGCGTACGTTCCTTGCGACAATCAGGCTTGCTCAAGGTGAAAGCCGGGCTGACCTCTTTGGAAGAAGTTTTGGCCGTCACCAACGAATAGTGCGATAGCGCGCAACACAAGGGAAACTATGGCTACGACCAAGGCTAAAGCCGCTGACACCAAAGACGTCGTTTTTGAGTGGGAAGGCAAGGACAAAAACGGCAGGCAGGTTCGCGGTGAAATACGCGCCGTTGGCGAAAATCAGGTCAAGTCTTCTTTGCGGCGTCAGGGCGTCATCCCGACAAAAATCAAGCCCAGGCGCATGCGTTCGGGCAAATCCATCAAGACAAAGGATTTGGCCGTATTCACGCGCCAGCTTTCGACCATGATGAAGGCCGGCGTGCCGTTACTGCAGGCGTTCGACATCGTCGGGCGCGGAAACCCGAATCCCAGCGTGACCAAGCTGCTCAACGACATTCGCAACGATGTGGAGACCGGAACTTCCCTGAGCACTGCATTTCGCAAGTACCCCATTTACTTTGACAACCTCTATTGCAATCTCGTGGAGGCTGGTGAATCAGCCGGTATTCTGGACCAGTTGCTCGACCGGTTAGCGGTGTACATGGAAAAAACGGAGGCCATGAAATCAAAAATCAAGTCGGCCCTGATGTACCCCATCACCGTGCTGATTGTTGCTTTTGTCGTGGTTGCCGTGATCATGATTTTTGTGGTCCCGTCGTTCAAGGAAGTCTTCAAGTCATTCGGTGCCGATTTGCCCGCGCCCACTTTGGTGGTGATCGCAATGAGCGAATTTTTTACCAGCTATTGGTATCTGATATTCGGCGGAATCGGGGGAGGGGTGTACTTTTTCCTGCAAGCCTGGAAACGCGATGTCAGAGTCCAGGCATTCATGGACCGGTTGATGCGAAAGCTTCCCATTTTTGGCGTGTTGGTTGAAAAATCGTGCATCGCCCGCTGGACCCGAACGCTATCGACCATGTTCGCCGCCGGTGTACCTTTGGTGGAAGCGCTGGATTCCGTCGGTGGCGCAGCTGGCAACATTGTCTATACCGAAGCGACCTTAAAAATTCAGCAGGAAGTCTCCACCGGGACTGCATTGACCGCTGCGATGACCAATGTCAACCTGTTTCCCTCGATGGTTTTGCAAATGTGCGCGATCGGCGAGGAGTCAGGCGCCATTGACCACATGCTCGGAAAATGTGCTGACTTTTACGAGTCTGAAGTCGATGACATGGTGGCTGGTATTTCCAGCCTGATGGAGCCCATCATCATCGTGGTGCTGGGAACCGTGATCGGCGGCATCGTTGTCGCCATGTATCTGCCGATTTTCAAGATTGGTCAGGTCGTTTGATGTTGACTGGCGTGCTGCTGGTGGATGCGTGCATCCTGGGAGTGCTTGGTCTTTTGATTGGAAGCTTTCTCAACGTGGTGGTCTTTCGGCTGCCAAAGATGATGGAGCGGCAGTGGGCCGCCGAGTGCGCAGAGCTATCGGGTAAAGACGTCGGATCGACCGAGGACGCGGCACCCTTCAATCTGGTGGTGCCGCGCTCCCGCTGTCCGAAATGCGCACATCCGATTGCCTGGTATGAAAACATTCCAGTGGCGAGTTATGCGTTTTTGCGTGGCAAATGCTCTTCCTGCAATACAGCGATCAGCGCGCGCTACCCGCTGGTGGAACTGGTCACTGGCGGCCTTTTTTTTTACTGCGCCTGGGTTTTCGGTGCCACGCCAACCGGGCTCATCTGGTGCGCTTTTTCTGCCGCTTTGCTCACGCTCGCACTGATTGATTGGGACACCACTTTACTGCCCGATGACATTACGTTGCCCCTGCTCTGGATGGGCCTGATCGCTGCCGCTGTGCACTGGATTCCTGTCACTTTGAACTCTGCCCTGTGGGGCGCCGTAGCCGGTTACCTGTCGCTATGGTCCATTTATTGGGCTTTCAAACTGGCCACCGGAAAAGAAGGCATGGGGTACGGCGATTTCAAGCTTTATGCCGCGCTGGGAGCCTGGTTTGGCTGGCAGACCCTGATTCCCATCATTCTGATGGCATCCGTGATTGGTGCAATCGTTGGTATCGCGATGAAATTCACCTCGGGCCTGCGCGACGGCGGCTACGTTCCCTTCGGCCCCTTTCTGGCCGGGGCCGGATTCACCGCACTGCTTGTCGGGCCGGAGGTGCTGCGTAATTTTGTCGGCCTTTGAGCGTTTACATGCGACCGATTCGACTGGGTTTGACTGGCGGCATCGGTAGCGGCAAAAGTACCGTGGCGCGTTTGCTGAATGGATACGGCATGCCGGTCATAGATGCCGATGCCATCTCCAGAAGCGCGACGGCTGCGCATGGAATCGCCATCCCGGCAATTGCGGCCCACTTCGGCGCCGATTTCATAACTTCCGAGGGAGCATTGGACCGCGTCCGCATGCGGGAGCTCGTTTTCAGCGACGAGCGCGCCAAGGCAACTCTGGAGGGCATTGTTCACCCGCTCGTCGGGCAGGCCGTGGAGCTACAGTCACAACACCACGCAGCCGCCAAAGCGCCTTGCATCTTGTTCGACATTCCCCTGTTGGTGGAATCCGGACAGTGGCGCAAACGGCTGGACCGGGTGATGGTGGTTGACTGTTCCGAAGCGACCCAAATGGAGCGCGTCAAACGCCGCGACAACCTGCCCGAGGCCGCTATTTTGCGCATCATGCAAAGCCAGACCAGCCGCAAAAACCGCAACGCCGCCGCCGACCTGATTCTCTTTAACGAATGCCTCAATTTGCAGCAACTAGCCGCCCAGGTGCGTGAAATTGCGACCCGGTTCGGGCTATGATTCGGCGTCCTGAAAGCGCAGTGTGATCCTTTACGAATATCCATTTAATGAACGAATCCGCACGTATTTGCGACTCGAGCATTTGTTCCTGCGACTATCCACCCTGCTGGAGCGGGAAACTGCGCTGGATCACCATTTCGCACTCGCCACTTTGTTTGAAATCATGGATGTGGGTGCCCGTGCGGACCTCAAATCCGACGTTCTCAAAGACCTCGAAAAACAGCGGCAAACCCTCAGTGGCTACCGCGGTAACCCGGCCATCGCCGAGACCGTTCTGGACCAGGTCATCGGAAAAATTGAACATTGCTATGAGTCGCTCAACGCCTTGACCGGCAAAGCCGGTCAGGCACTGACAGAAAACGATTGGCTGATGAGCATTCGCAGCCGCGTCGGCATACCAGGCGGTACCTGCGAATTCGACTTACCCGGCTATTACGCGTGGCAGCATCTGGCGGTCGATCTGCGTCAGAGAGACCTTCACCGCTGGACTTCCACTTTGAAGCCCCTGGCAGAGTCGATTCACTTGCTGCTCAAAATGTTGCGGGATTCCGGGGCGCCCCAAAAAGTGATGGCAGTAGGTGGCCAATTTCAGCAAAACCTGCCACAGGGACGGACCTTTCAATTGCTGCGCCTGGCCATTGACCCGACCCAAAAGCTGATCCCGGAAATCAGTGGAAACCGCCTCATGGTGTCGATCCGCCTAATGCGAATGGATCAGGATGACAAACTGCAGGCTTGCCACGAAGATGGCGGGTTTGACCTCGCGCTGTGCTCCTGAATAACGAAACTCCAAAGATCGTGCGCTGCCCGGGTTGCGGCGGAGACAGCGTGTACGCGGCGAGCAACCTGTTCCGGCCCTTTTGCTCGGAGCGGTGCAAGAACCACGATTTCGGCGCCTGGGCCAGTGAAGCCTTCCGGGTTGCCGCCGACACACCGCCGGATGAGGCTCCGTTTGGCGATCCAAAGCTACAGCAATAGACGTTTGATCTAACGCACGGTGTGCGTCGGCCCGGTCAGTCCGCGCTCCCGGGCCAACCAGCCCAGCACCGGCACCGTGCCAGGCAGCACGGGTTGTACTTTGACCGGCAAAGTTTCCCAGGAGAAAGACTGTTGTTCGCGCATCAGAAGCGTCCCGCTCCATGTGAAGACTTTGCAGAAATGCAGTCTGACCAGCGCATGCGGATAGTCCACCATTTCTGTTTTCCAGAACTGCACTGCACCGATGACAATGCCCAGTTCCTCTTCGAGTTCACGCCTGAGCGCATCCTCCACTGTTTCGTCCGCTTCCAGCTTGCCGCCCGGAAATTCCCAGTAACCCGCGTAAGCTTTGCCATCGGGTCTGGAAGTCAGCAAAAAGGCGCCATCCGTGCGCAGCAACACGCCCACCGCAACCTCGGTGACAGGGCGGTTCGCCGGGCCCTGGCGTGCCACCTGCGGGTCTGCCCGCAATGGCGAATCGGTCATTGCGGGTCCGTCGTGTCACGCCCGGCAAAGTCACGGGCAAACTGCCACGCCACGCGACCGCTGCGCGAACCCCGCTCCAGAGCCCACAGCAAAGCCTCCGCCCGGCTGGCGTCGATCCGTTCTTCTGCAACGCCGAGCACCTTTAGCCACTGCGCCGCAATGTGCAGATATTCGTCCTGGGAAAACGG
>CAIOLZ010000221.1 GCA_903859265.1 uncultured beta proteobacterium | reverse complement strand
CAGCAGGACCAGACCCAGCACAACAAAGAACCACATGGTGCGCAACTCACGCCGCCCCAGCGTTGAAACTGCACGCAGCCCGATACCGAGCAAAGCGCAGACCAAGGCCAGCACCATCACGTCCATTCCTATCATCGTATTCGGGGCCATGGCTTCAATGCGGCTCACCGAAACCGCTCCTTGTTCCCACAAAGCACCTTGGACTCTTGCAGCCTGATGCCAGGCCGGTGAGCGTAGTAGTCTTCGCAAATCATGGGCGCAAGTTCTTGCCTGTGGACTGTCCAAGTCTCAAAGCTGTGAGGATAGCAGTTCATTCGAACACCATGGCAAGTTGGCTATCATCCCGCACCGGTGCAACCCAACCACGAAAGTCCAGATGAGTGATCAAGACACAATGGCATGGACCCATACAGCAATATCACTGATCGAGGCGGACTTCCAGCGCAGCGCGGATACGCACATGGTGGCATTGGATCTGCCAGTATTTTCCCGCTGCGGCATTGATCTGTATCTGAAAGACGAATCCACCCACCCCACCGGCAGCCTCAAGCACCGCCTCGCGCGCTCGCTGTTTTTATACGCCCTGTGCAATGGCTGGATTCACAAGGACTCGACCGTCGTTGAAGCATCAAGTGGCTCCACAGCGGTCAGCGAGGCCTATTTCGCGCGCCTTTTGGGATTGCCGTTTATTGCCGTCATGGCGAAATCCACATCACCTGAAAAAATCAGCCAGATTGAGTTCTACGGTGGTCGCGCCCACTTGGTGGATACAACCTCGCAGGTGTACGCAGCCGCGGTTGAGCAGGCCCGAATCAACAACGGCCATTACATGGACCAGTTCACTTATGCCGAGCGGGCCACTGACTGGCGCGCCAACAACAACATTGCCCAAAGTATTTTCAAGCAGATGGAGCGCGAGCGAAACCCTATTCCGAAATGGATTGTGGTGGGTGCCGGCACGGGCGGTACGAGCGCCACGATCGGGCGTTATGTCCGCTACGCGCAGCACGCCACGGGCTTGCTGGTAGCGGACCCCAGCGGCTCGGTGTTCGGAAGCTTTTTCCGTTCAGGCGACGCCAGCCTGACAGGACCCGGCTCGCGTATTGAAGGCATCGGAAGACCGCGCGTGGAGGCAAGCTTTATCCGGACGCTGGTGGACCGCATGGTGGAAGTGAGTGATGTTGAGTCGGTTGCAGCGATGCGTGAGCTTTCACGCTTGCTCGGCCGCAAGGTTGGTCCATCGACCGGGACCAACTTTTTTGCGATGCTTGGCCTGGCGCAGGAGATGCGCCAAAAGGGAGAGACCGGATCCCTCGTCTCCTTGCTGTGTGATTCCGGCGAGCGCTATGCCGAGAGTTACCATGATGCGGCCTGGGTCAGCGCGAACTTTGGCAACTGCGAGGCACAGCAGGAAAAAATTCGGGCCCTTATTCAGGCTTGATACCGGCGGCCTTGGCAACCTGCTGGTACCGGGCCTGGTCCAGGGTGATCACTTTGACGACTTCTTCCGGGCCTCCCTTGTATTCTTCAATGCCGATTTCCGCGAGGCGCTTGCGCATGCCCGGATCAGCCATCAATTTCTCAACGTCGGAACGGATTTTCTGGACAATGTCCGGTGGCATTTTTGCGGGTCCCATGAGCGCATACCAGACGCTGAAATCAAATGGTTTCAGTCCTTGTTCTTCAAACGTAGGCACATCCGGCAGCTGGCTGTAACGGGCTGAGGAGGACAGTCCTATGACGCGCAGTTTTCCTGCCTGTACGTACGGCACCACCATATTGGCACTGAGTGCAGCGTATGGAATTTGCCCGGCCACGACGTCGGCGAGCGCCGGCGAGCATCCCTTATAGCTGACGTGCTCAGCTTGCAGCCCCGTTTTCTGCTTCAACAGTTCCATTATGAAATGCTGCGGTGTTCCGATGCCGCACGATCCGTAATTCAAACCCTTGGCGCTGGCTTTTCCCGCAGCGATCAGGTCCTTGACGCTGCCGACATTGGCGCTTGCGCTGGCCACGACCGCCGTGGGAGTAAGACCCAGCAACATGATGGGCGTGAGGTCCGTCAACGGGTCATAATTTTTCTTGCTGGTAACGGCCTGATTGATCACCATGGTGCTGTTTTGCATCAGCAAGGTATAGCCATCCGCCGGTGCGCGGACAACGTCCATGGATCCAATGTTGCCGGATGCACCTGCCTTGTTGTCCACAACAACGCCTTTGCCCCATAACACTTGCAGGGCTGCCGCGATTTGGCGCGCCAGTGCGTCGGACGCACCGCCGGTCGCGTAAGGCACAACGATGCGCACCGGTTTTGAAGGAAACACGTCCGCCAATGCAGAGGGTGCTGCCAGCGCAAGAAGTGCAGCCGCCAATGGCCCCGCAAAAAGCGCTTTTGCACGCCATGAATGGGAGGAAAAGAACATGCGAACTCCTTGAATGGTTAAAAAATATCGCAAGCTCAGACCCGAACGCTGCTCAGCGTGGATTCCACAAAAATATCTTCGGGCGCCAGCGCGCGGTGGCAGACGCCCTGCTCCCACGCAAAGGCCAGGAATGCGCTCAGGGTGACGCGGTTGGCCTCCACGCCATAAGGCCAAAAGTCCTCTCCGAGGATTTCACGGGACTGCTCCGCGTAGAAAGATAACCAGGGCAGCGGTGCATGGGACGCAGTGATATCGAGCATGCGCTCCAGGCTGCGCTGCTTTGCAGCTTCAAATGCCTGCAGCAGATTCATGGCAACCCAGGGGTTTCTCTGGACGATCTCACGCCGCAATGCGACGACGTGCATGATCGGAAAAATCCCCGTCTTTTTCCAATACGCCAGTTCGGCCGCCTTGGGATCACCGAACAAGCGCTTGATGTTGGAGTCCTTGCGCAAAAACGCACTGGGTGCGCGCGCTGAAAACACTGCGTCGATCTGTCCCGCGGCCAGCAGGTCCGACAGGCTGCTGTGTGGCATGGGCGTGTAGCGCACTCCGCTCGGAATCTTGAGGGCTACTTTTTCCTTGCGGCCCGGTTCATTCACGCCAGCCTGAACCCAGTCCACAGAGTCCAGCGCAACCCCGTATTCATGGACCAGCATGCCTCGCGTGTAGATGGAGGCTGTCTGTGCCCACTCGGGAATGCCAATCCGCTTGCCGGCAAGATCCGCCGCAGACCCGATCGCGCTGTCATTGCGGACGTAAATAGAGGAATGGCGAAATGCCCTGGATGGAAAAACCGGAATGGCCACCAGATCACAGCCGGGTTGTGACGCCATGGATACGTACTTGGCAAAGGACATTTCCGAGATATCCCACTCGCGGTATTTCGTGAACCGGTAAAAAATCTCTTCGACGGGATGCTTCTTGACCACCCGCAGTTTGACGCCGTCAACAGCTACGTCCCCGCTCAACAAATCACGGATGTGGTCGTAGTCACCCACCGCAATGCTCAGTTCCAGTGCATTCATTTTTTTAATTCCATTTTTGCGTTCATGTGTTTTGTCTTCGTGAGGGAAATCAGCGCTTTACGATCCATACCAGACATCCTGCAGCGGCCAAAAGACGTTCGGCAGGATTTTTTACTGTGGCCGCGGGCGAAATATTTACACAGCCAGGCCCCGTAAAACTTGGAAACCCCTAAGCCCTGGGCAATGTCACCACTACCGTGGTGCTATTGCTGGCGTCGTCCACCAGGAGTTCAATGTCACCGCGCTGCGCGCGACACAGCAATCGGGCCGAATACAGGCCCAGACCGGTTCCGCCCGGCTTTTCATGGGTCACATATTTTTCAAAAACACGGTCGCGAATCGCCGCGGGCACGACTCCCTTGTTCAAAATGGCCAGCCGAACCGGATTGGTGTCTTCCAGCGACAGCATGATGTTGGCACCGTTGGGGGAGGCTTCAAATGCATTTTTCAGAAGGTTTTGAATCGCTGAATAGCACAGGGTTGCGTCTCCCAGGATGCTCAAAGGCGCGCCGCCAACCCCGCGAACTTCCAGACTCACTTCTTTGCTGGAGAAAACGCGCTTTTGCAGTTCGGCTACGCTTTGCACTATTGGCAAAAGCTCTACCGGTGCGGCATTCAAGGTGTAGGTTCCAGTCTCAATTTTCAGCAAATCGGAGCTCAGGTTCACCATGTTGAGAATGCTCGATACCGTCTCTTCGATCAGTGCAAGCTGCGAAGCCTGGGCCGGGCTGTCGGCTGATTCGCGGATCAGTCCACGCACCAGATCGAGTGCGCCGGCCAGAGGTCCCTTGATGTCGTGGCGCGTCATGTGATCGACTTCGTCGCGCAATCGGGCCATCTCCACCATGTTGTCAAAGTCAGCTTGGACTGACTTTCGCAGTTGCACGTAGCGCATGAAATTGCGCACGCGCGACAGCAACTGCTGCGGGTCCACCGGCTTGGTCAGGAAGTCCACTGCACCGAGTTCCAGGCCGGATGTGCGCGCTTCGTTGGTGGTGAGTGCGGTCACGAAAATGACCGGTGTTGACTCGGAGTTGGGGTGCTCGCGCATGCGCCTTGCAACTTCAAACCCGTCCATCTCCGGCATCATCACATCGAGCAGCACCAGATCGGGCGGCTCTTCGGAACTGCAAATCTCCAGCGCCTTTGCGCCATTGGTTGCCAACAGCACACGGTAGTCGCCTTTGAGGATTCCGCTGAGCAGCGTCAGGTTGTCGGGCGTGTCGTCCACCACCAGCACCGTCATTTTTCCCTTGGCACTGGTCGGGCTGGCAGCGGGTTGCGACGCCTGCGGGACAACCGGCGATGCCGCAACAGCACCCTCCGGCGTGCCAGCGGCTGCGGGCAATGGTGCTGCAGCCGCAGCTGCGGCGTCGGGTGCGGGCGCCGCAGGTGCCATTCTGCGGTGGCGCGCCGTGCGTGCGCGCTCGAGCCTGCTGCCGAGCTGGTTGGGTGAATAGGGCTTGAGCAACATGGCGCTGACACCACAGGCGACCGCCATCTCCACCCGCGCCCGCTCTGCTTCTGCGGTAATCATGATGAATGGTGTGGCAAAAAGCTTTTCGTCGGCCCGCACCGCCCGCAGCAGCTCAATACCACTCATGACCGGCATGTTCCAGTCGGACAACACCATGTCAACCTGCTGCTGGCGCATGATGCGCAGGGCCTGCACGCCATCTTTGGCGGTGAGAATGTTTTCCGCCCCCAGCGACTTGAGCTGGTTGGAGGTGACCTGGCGCATGATGTCAAAGTCATCGACCACCAGAAAGGTTTTACGGCGGTCCAGCTGGACGCCTTTGCTGTCGTCAACCAATGCCATGTTGTGTCCTTTGGCTAGCCGGCGCGGCCGGGAATTTGCTTCAGATAAGCCAGTGCCGCGTCAAAATCAAATCCTTCCAGCGCCCGCTCCACCTGTTTGAGAACCGGCGCGGATGGCGTGCCCGCTGCCTTGTCCATGAGGCCCGACAGCACGTCGGAGGCGTCTGCATCGCTTTGAACCAGCAGACGCTCCAGCGCATCGAGTTCGGCGGTGAGGTCTTGTGGCGCCGCCGCGTTGGCGGCGTTTTGCGCTGGCGCATCCAGCAAACGCAATGCTGCAATCACCGGATCAAGCACCTCCAGCACCGCGCTGAGCAATCCGTCTATCGTTGTTGCATCAGCGCCGTCAAAGCAGGCCTGCTCCAGCGCGCCAGCCGCTGCCTGCACGCCCCGCGCACCGATGTTGCCAGCGGTGCCCTTGAGGGTATGCGCGGCCCGCGCAGCAGCGCTGGCGTCCGCGTCGGTCCGGGCTTTGGCAAAAATTTCGGCAAAACCGCCCTGGCTGTCGCGGAACTTGGTAAGTAAGCGCTGGTACAGCTTGTGGTTTTGCATCGTGGTGGCGAGGCCGGCCTCGACGTCGATCCCTGGCAACGCAGGCAATCCGTGCAAGCCGGCCGTAGCGGCTTGCGCGGATTGCTCTGCAGCGGCAACCGGGCCGGAAGGGACCGGTTTGCCGGCAGGCTTGATCCACTTGGCCAGCGTGGCAAACATTTGCTGAACATTGAGCGGCTTGGCGATGTGGTCCCACATGCCGGCCTCCAGCACCTTCTCCCGGTCTCCGGCCATCGCGTTGGCCGTCATGGCCACGATCGGCATGGTGTTGAATTGCGGCATTTTGCGGATTGCCCGGGTCGCGGTATAGCCGTCCATGACGGGCATCTGGCAGTCCATCAGAATGCCGTCGAAGCGGATGTCTTTGGCCAGTATGTCCAGAGCCTCCTGACCGTTGTTGGCAAGTTCTACCTCCATACCCGCATTGCGCAGGAGCTCCAGCGCCAGCTCCTGGTTCATCTCGTTGTCTTCCACCAGCAGCACCCGGGCACCGCGCAGCAAGGACATCGATTCCACTTGCGAATCGGCGCGCACATCGGCGCGGGTCTCCAGCACCATGCCTTT
>CAIOLZ010000220.1 GCA_903859265.1 uncultured beta proteobacterium | reverse complement strand
TGGAACTGGGCGTGACCGTGCTCGACGAAGCAAGTCTTTTGGAGATGCTCAATGGCAGTTCGTGAAATTTTGAAAATGGGTGACCCGCGCCTGCTGCAAGTTGCAAAGCCGGTGATGGCGTTTGATACCGATACATTGCACCTGTTGATCACCGATATGCTCGACACCATGCGCGCGGCCAATGGCGCGGGTCTGGCGGCACCGCAAATCGGCGAGGATTTGCAACTGGTGATTTTTGGCAGCCACGACCGCAATCCGCGCTATCCGGATCGTCCCGTGGTGCCACCCACCGTACTGATTAATCCCGTGATTACGCCGCTGGGCGAGGGCGAAGAAAGCGATTGGGAAGGCTGCCTGTCGGTACCCGGACTGCGCGGCATGGTGCCCCGCTGGTCCCATATCCGCTATACCGGTTTTGACCAATATGGCGACGCAATTGACCGCACTGTGGACGGTTTTCACGCGCGTGTCGTGCAGCACGAATGCGACCATTTGTGGGGCAAGCTCTACCCTATGCGCGTGCGCGACTTTGCGCAATTTGGCTATGTTGACGTGCTTTTTCCGGAGCTTGCTCGGGGAAAATGAACCACTTGAATTGCAAAATGGTGTTCGACATGGTGGTGCCCCATTTTTTTAGGCTGCAATGGTCCGCTGGCGCTGCGATAGAGCGAGCGCTACCTGTTCCATCACTGCTCCCCAGTCACCATCCTTTGTTTGCCGGAAAAGTCTGACAACGTTGGGGTACCAGGGTGAATCCGTGCGGCCGTCCAGCCAGCGCCAATCCGGGCAATAGTGGGGCAACATCACCCAGCACGGCACACCCATTGCGCCTGCCAGATGGGCGGTGGCGGTATCGACCGTAATGAGCAAATCGATGTGGCTCAGAATGGCGGCGGTGTCTGCGAAATCGGTAATACAGCTTCCCAGATGTTGCAGGGGCTGCAAGGCAGCACATGCGTCGATCTGCGATTTATCAACGCCGGTTTGCAAACTTATAAACGTAACACCGGTCGCGGACCAAAGGGGTGCCAGAGTTTTCAGCGAGTGCAGGGAGCGAAACCGGTCATTGGAGTGCCGGGCATTTCCGTTCCACACCAAACCGACGCGAAAGTTTTGACCGGGTAAACGGTCTGCCCACTGTGCAATGCGTTCAGGCGGGGCGGCAAGATAGGGGAGTTGCGCCGGAATATTTTCCAGGGTGGTGGGAAAGCGCAACGGCAAGCTCAGCAGGTAGCACCAGAAGTCATATTCTTCGGGAACGTCCGGCGCCCACTCCTGTGTGGATATGCTGATGACGTCGTCGGCAAAACCCTGGTATCGAAACAGCGACGCCAACGGTTGTTTGCAGACCAGGGTAAGTTTTTTTAATCCCAGGGATCGCAACAGCGGCAGATACCGCACGAACTGAATTTCATCGCCGAAACCCTGTTCTGCCCAAACCATCAGTGTCTTGTTCTCCAGCGGCTCTCCGCGCCATTGACGCGCCCACAGCGGGTCGCCTTTTGAAAGGCGTCGCGCCTTGGCGTTGGTAATGGTGTTGTGGGGCCAGTAGCGCGCCTCGTAGGCAGGCCAACCCTCAGCGAAAGACCCCTGTCGCAATAACAGCAGGCTGTAGTTCCAGTTTGTGTCGGCAGAATCCGGGTCGATTGACAGGGCGCGCAGGTAAGCCGCCTGTGCCGCATCCGGCCTGCCTTGTGCGGCAAATAAGGCGCCTAAATTGCAATGCGCGTCGGCGAAATCGGGTTGAATGTCCAGAGCCCGGCGGTAGGCCGTTTCAGCTTCTTGTTCCCTGCGCTGTTCCATCAGCAAAACGCCCAGGTTGGAATGCGCCTGTGCGAAGTCTGGTCGCAGCGCGATGGCCTGTCGAAAGGCTGATTCAGATTCTTCCGGGCGTTTTTGTTCCCTCAGAAGCAGCCCCAGGTTGTAATGCGGATCCGCATCCTGGGGGGCCAGTCGGATGGCCTCGCGGTAGGCAATTTCGGCACTATGCGGGTGGCCGCGCAGTTTTAACAGGTTGCCCATGTTGGAATGGGCTTTGGCCAAATCCGGTTGCAGATTCAGCGCAATTTGATAGTGCGATTGCGCCTCGTCGTAGCGCTGCTGCTCGGCCAACAGTGCACCCAAATCAGAGTGCGCCGCGGCTTTGTCGGGTGCAATTGCCAGCGTTGCGCGGTAGGCGTTCTCCGCCTGCACAGGCTGGCGCTTTTGTCGATACAGCGTACCCATTGCGAACAGCGTTTCGGCGTTATGGGGCTGCAATGCATCGGCCCGTAAAAGCATGGATTCGGCCTCATCTGGCTGTCCCAGATTCAAAAGTAAACGTCCCAGGTTGGCGTGGGCATCCGCGTCGCCCGGACGCAATGCGATGAGTTGCAGGTAGGTTGATCGGGCATCGGCGAGCCTTCCCAGGGATTTTTGCAGCACCGCGAGGTTGAAATACGCGTCTGCATAGGCCGGATCAATCGCAATGGCACGTTGATAGGCTGCCTCAGCCGGGGCGTGGCGCCTTTGGTCCGCATACAAAAGTCCGAGGTTGTAATGCGCGTCCGCGTACTGGGGGTGCAGCTTGATCGCTTCCAGAAACGCAAATTCTGCAATGTCGTGACGTTGCAGCAAGGTGCAATAGGCCCCGCAGTGGCATAAGAGCGTTGCACTGCGGGGGTGCTGGGAGATGGCCTGATGGACCAGTGCAAGGGCCTGCTGGGTAAGTCCGGCACGGTGGAGTTGCAGGCTTTGGGCAATGATGGCGTTGACGTCGGCAGTCTCGACCGGTCTGTTGGTTGTTTGCTGTTGACCGCCCGAATCATAACTTGACATAATATACAGACGATGCCTCTTTCTGAGCGCTTTTAGCGTCAGATTGTGTAGGGGCACCAGCTAAACCGACTCCGATTGCGACCGCAGCGGTAACGCCTCCCAGGCGCTCCGCCCACTGGATCCAAAATGCTCTAGCGGGTTCTGATTTCGCACGCTCAGCGTGTGCGCTGGCGACTATTTGAGCTGGTTCAATTTTTAGGAGCTCAGCCAGCTTCATGGCAGCATCGTCGCTCAGAAAATCCGCGCCGGTGCGGTACCGGCTTATCTGTGCTTTGGAAATTCCCAGCTTAGGCGCTAAGGCATAGTCACTAAGGGAATGTAATTTTTTGGCCGTGTCAAGCCATTGGACGGTGGTTTTCATAGGGTTGGCGCTCCTTTTGAGTAGTCAAGTGTAGGGCGACGTTACCCGTTGCGCAACAGTTACTCAGTGCGGAACGACACGCATCGCTTGACTAGTCCCGTGATGGGGGAAATAATGCGACGGTCCGCCCGATTCCTTAACCGTGGCGGGTTGGCGCCTTACCCCGTTTAAAACGGGCGGACACCCTTAGGCCCTCCCCGCAGCAAGGCGCCAAATGTCCAACGTTCAAAAGCCTATTACCAGGCACTCTCTCCACACCGTCAAAATCG
>CAIOLZ010000219.1 GCA_903859265.1 uncultured beta proteobacterium | reverse complement strand
TTCAAAAATTGAATCGGGCAAGCTCGATTTTGAGCACTGCGACTTTTTCCTCTCCCATGTGCTGGAGCAACTGGCGGCGCTGTCGGTCATGAAGGCGCACGACAAAGGCCTGGAATTGCTGTTTTCGGTGGAGCCTGAGGTCCCTGTAGCGCTGATCGGTGACGAAATGCGACTCGGCCAGGTGTTGCTCAATTTGGTCAACAACGCCATCAAGTTCACCAGCACGGGTGAAGTGCGGGTGCAAGTCAAAGGGTCCACGACGCCCGAGGGCAAAGCCGCATTGCGTTTTGAGGTGCATGACACCGGCATCGGATTGACGCGGGAGCAGGCTGCCAGATTGTTCAATGCATTTGCACAGGCGGACGCATCGACGACCCGCGTATTTGGTGGCAGCGGCCTGGGGCTGGCCATATCGCAGCGCCTGGTGGAGTTGATGGGCGGGCGAATTTGGGTCGAGAGCGAGCCGGGCGTGGGGAGTTGCTTTGTGTTCACGGTCACGCTGGACATGCAAGCCCAGCTCAACGTTTCCGGCATTGCGCTCGATCCCCGGCTACGCCAGCTGCGCGTTCTCGTGATCGATGACAACAGCACGGCCCGGATGATTCTGTCGGGCATTTTGAATGCGCTGCAAGTGGCGGTTCATGCGGTTGAGAGCGGTGAGGAGGGATTGCTGGAACTGGAGGCGGCGCAAAAAAGCGGTACGCCCTACCACCTGGTTCTGGTGGACTGGCAAATGCCAACTTTGGATGGCATCGAAACGGTGCGCCAAATTCGGGCCTGCGCAGGAATTTCCAGCACGTTGGCAGCGGTGATGGTGACGGCCTTCGGTCGGGATGAATTGCTGGAGCAGGCGCAGGGGCTCAGGCTCAACGGCGTGATGGAAAAGCCGGTCAGCATGTCGCGCGTGATGGACGCGATCGCCGAGGCACTTGGACACAGCTTGCGGGTTGCTGCCGTGCCGCACCGCCGCGATACCTACGAAACCTTGAGCGCCAGGTTGAAGGGCGCGCGTATTTTGCTGGTTGAAGACAACGCGTTCAACCGTGAGCTGTCCTGTGAAATACTGGCCGACGCGGGCATGTCGGTAGATACCGCTTCGAACGGATTGCAGGCGTTGGAGATGGTCCAGCAGCACCGCTACGACGCGGTTCTGATGGACTGGCAGATGCCGGTGATGGACGGTCTTGAGGCGACCCGGTTGATACGCTCCATGGTGCGCTTTGCCGACCTGCCGATATTGGCCTTGACCGCCAATGCCATGACCGGCGATCGGGAAAAGTGCCTCGCCGCCGGGATGAATGACCATATCCCCAAGCCGATTGACATTGATCAATTCCTGGCCACGCTGGCGAAGTGGGTGGTGCGCGATGGCACACAGGCCGTTTCGGATCCCCTTGTGCAGGGCATTCCTGTTCTGCGCTCCGGGTTTGCTGCCAGTCAGGCGCCAGCGGACGACTGCATAGCTCCAATGTCCGGTGTTGACCTGCAGGGAGCGCTGATGCGCTTGCGCGGCAACACCGGCCAATACCGCAGGCTGATGTCCCGGTTTACCCAGCAGTACCCGACGGCCCTCGATGACATCGGTGCCAGCATGGCGGTTGGCGACTTCAGCCAGGCCCAACTGCAGGCGCACTCGCTCAAAGGCATTGCCGCGCATCTCGGGGCGATTGAATTGGTCCGTTGTGCACAGCAGCTTGAATGGGCGCTGAAGGAAAAGCCGCAACGCTATCCCGACCTGCTGGCAGCGGCGGGTGTTCCATTTCAGGCGCTTCTGGAAGGCATTGCGGCGCAGCAGGCACCCTCGCCCGAGGCGATCAGTGAGACACCGGCTGACAAATCGCAGTGGGCGGCCCCGTTGCGTTCGGAGGTCGGCGCTGACGCACTGGCGCAAATGCAGGCCCTGGCGGCCATGCTGGCCTGCGACGAAGCGGATGCGGACCAAATCGCGGAAGGCATCGCGGTGCAGTTGCGCGGAACACCGGTGGAGCATGACTTCCGGAAAATCTCCCGATTGGTGCACGGTTACGACTTTGAGGCCGCCCAGGTGATGCTTGGGCATCTGATAAACCGCATTGACAGTGCGGCTCAGCTTATTGCCAGTGCAGCCACAACGCATTGAAAATAGTGGCATGCACACAATTCTGATCGTCGATGATGCGCCTGAAAATATTGATATTCTTCGCGCCATCCTGTCACCCCACTACCATGTCAAGGTGGCCAGCACGGGCGAACGTGCGCTGAAAATTGCACTCGGCGGGGTGCCACCCGACCTCATACTGCTTGACATCATGATGCCGGGTATCGATGGTTACGAGGTGTGCCGCACCCTGAAGGCGAATGCGGATAAAAAGCATATCCCGATCATCTTTGTGACCTCCATGGAAGAGCAGGAAGACGAAGAATTCGGCCTTCGGCTCGGAGCCGAGGACTACATCATCAAACCTTTTCGGCCGGCCGTGGTACTGGCACGGGTGAAGACCCATCTGGCCTTGCATGACCAGACCCGCGAGCTGGAACGCCGTGTCGATTTGCGCACCCGGGAATTGGAGACAACCCGGCTGCAAATCATTCAGCGGCTGGGTCGCGCTTCTGAGTTTCGGGACAACGAGACCGGCAACCACGTGCTGCGCATGGCAATCTACTGCCGCCTCATCGGCGTTGCGGCGGGAATGGGTCCGGTTGAAGTCGAAACTTTGTACACGGCTGCGCCCATGCACGATGTGGGAAAGATCGGCACGCCTGACGAGATTTTGCTCAAGCCTGGAAAACTCAATCCGCAGGAATGGGCCACCATGCAAAAGCATGCCCAGATGGGTGCCGACATCATTGGTGAGCACGATGATGCATTGCTGTCCCTGGCCCGCGTGGTGGCCTTGTCACACCATGAGAAGTGGGATGGCTCGGGCTATCCTTCGGGGCTCCATGGCGACGAAATTCCGCTGGCCGGGCGCATTGTCGCCTTGGCCGATGTTTTTGATGCCTTGACGTCCGACCGGCCTTACAAAAAGGCCTGGCCTGTGGAGGAGGCTGTTCGCACCATCTGCGATGCGGGAGGTTCCCATTTTGATCCGGCCCTGATACCTGCTTTTTTGAAGGCATTGCCGCAGATGCTTGATGTGATGCAACTGTATGCTGAGCCGGCAGCGTGACGCGACCACCCTTGTAGAACTCCCATGTCCCAAAACCAGATTTATGGCCAGGTCTTGCAAAGCCTGCATACGGGCGTGGTGATTCACGCTGCGGATACCAGCATCATTTTCTCCAACCACCGTGCAGCCGAGTTGCTGGGATTGACCGAGTCCCAAATGCTTGGAAAGACGGCAATCGACCCCGGATGGCATTTTGTCAATGAGCACGGGGTTCCAATGACGCCTGAAAGTTACCCGGTGAGCGTGGTGCAGCGTACCGGAACCAAACTCAGCGAAATGGTTCTTGGCGTCGTGGCGCCGCACCGCAAGGACGTGGTGTGGGTGCAGGTGTCGGCATTTCCCGAATGTGACGCGAATCAGTCGCTGCAGAGCATTGTGGTGAATTTTCATGACATTTCGCTGCGCAAAGCGATGGAGGAGAATCTTCGCACCAGCGAGCGTCGTTATCGAACGCTGTTTGAAACAGTGCCTCAGGGTGTGGTTTATCAGGACGTGCAAGGGCGCATTACGTCAGCCAATACGGCCGCATTGCGTATTCTCGGGCTCACCGAGGAACAGATTAAAGGGCGCAGTTCGCTCGACCCGTACTGGAAGGCCATCCACGAAGACGGCAGCGACTTTCCCGGCCACCTGCACCCGACGATGGAGGCGCTGCGCACCGGCCAGACTGTCAGTGATGTGGTGATGGGTGTTTCCGCAATGGGACGTGATTACGTTTGGCTGACCTGCAGCGCCACGCCGCTATTTGAAAACGGTGTGTTGACCGAGGTGTACGCGATCTTCGAGGACATTACCGAGCGCAAAACGCTGGAAACACAAGTTCGGCAACTCGCCTTTTTCGATCCTTTGACCAAACTGCCCAACCGCCGTTTGCTCACCGACCGGATGACACAGGCATTGCTGTCGGCGAAACGCAGTGGCACGATGGGCGCATTGATGGTGCTCGACCTTGACAATTTCAAGCCCCTCAATGACGCCCACGGGCACATTGTGGGAGACCTTTTGCTGGTTGAGGTGGCGCGGCGTCTGGCAGCCAATGTCCGTGAGGTCGATACCGTGGCGCGATTTGGCGGAGACGAGTTCGTCGTAGTCATACGCGAACTCAAGGCTGAACGCGCCCTGTCGATGCGCCAGGCACGGCAGATCGCTGAAAAAGTGCGTGTCGCAATGGCAGAACCCTATTTTTTGGACACTGATGTTGGTGGCCAACCGGTCCGGATTGAACACCGTTGCTCGGCCAGTATTGGCGTGGCCCTGTTTGATGCGACAACGGGCGACGGTGCCGAAGTTCTCAAGCGTGCAGACCATGCGATGTACGAGGC
>CAIOLZ010000218.1 GCA_903859265.1 uncultured beta proteobacterium | reverse complement strand
CCTCAACCCGCTGCGACTTTTGGACAGCAAGAATCCGGATATGCAAGCCGTGATAGAAGCCGCGCCGCAATTGATGGATTTCTTGGGCGAAAGCTCCAGGCAGCACTTGGCCCGAGTGACTGCCGTGCTCGATGCCAATGGCGTCGCCTATCGGATGAATCCGCGTCTGGTACGCGGCATGGACTACTACAACCTCACTGTGTTTGAGTTCGTCACCACCGAACTCGGATCGCAGGGAACGATTTGTGCTGGCGGTCGTTATGACTATTTGATGGAGCAAATTGGTGGCAAACCAACACCAGCCGTCGGCTGGGCCATGGGTGTGGAGCGGGTGCTCGAATTGCTGAAAGCCCGTGGAAACTCCATGGCGCCGCAGGCCCTGGATGCCTACGTCGTGATCACGCAGGAGTCGGACTTGCCAATGGCAATGTCTTGCCTTGAGAAGTTGCGTGGCCTGGGTGTAAGTTTGCAAATGCAGTCTTCCAGTGCCGAAGGCATGCCCGGCATGAAGGCGCAATTCAAGCGCGCGGACAGCTCCGGCGCCAATTTCGCGCTGGTTTTCGGGACCGATGAGGTAGCAGGCGGCACCGTCACCGTGAAGGCGCTGCGCAACGCCGCGATCGCCCAGCAGAGCTGGTCGTTGAACGATCTGCCCGCCCTGGCGTCCCGCCTACAATCCCACGCTTAACCCGAATCACCCATGGCAAATCAATTAGACCTCGAAGAACAAGAACAGCTCGACGAACTCAAGCACTTTTGGAAGCAATACGGCAATGCCATTACGTGGTGTCTGATTGCGGTTCTGGCCTGCGTTGCAGGCTGGAACGGTTACCAATATTGGCAACGCAAGCAGTCCGCACAGGCCGCCGCGATGTTGGATGAGGTGATCAAGGTCGCGCTTGCGGGCGATCCTGAAAAGTCCGATCGTGCATTTGGCGACATGAAAGAGCGTTTCCCCTCCAATATCTATACGGCGCAAGCCGGCTTGCTGATTGCCAAATCTGAATACGAGGCGGGCAAGGCGGAGACCGCCAAAGCCACGCTCCAGTGGGTCGCCGACAAATCGGCAGACGCCGGCTACGCGTCATTGGCCAAATTGCGCCTGGCCGGGGTGCTGATGGATGAAAAAGCATTTGATCCTGCCCTGAAGTTGGTTGACAGCGTGACTGCCGAGTCGTTTGCAGCCCTCGCGGCGGACCGCCGGGGCGACATTTTTTCTGCACAGGGCAAAAAGCAGGAGGCCAAGGCAGAGTACCTGAAAGCTTGGAAATTGTTGGATGAAAGCACCGAGTACCGCCGCTTGGTGGAGGTTAAATTGAACGCGCTTGGCGTCAATCCGATGCCCGACGAGGTAGCGAAGTGATGTTGGTTTTCACAAGAAGGGTGCGTCTGTATTCAATTCCGGCGGCGTCATTTTTTCGCCTCGGTGTAGTGGGACTGGTCATGGCATTGGCCGCTTGTGCTGGCCCTGACAAACCCAAGCCGGCTGCGCTGGGGCCCAACGCGCAACTTCTGGGTGTACGCAATACATGGACGCATGCGATCGGGGCAGTGGGTTTCCCCTTGGATGTGCGGGTGGTCGGAGATCAGATTTTTGTTGCTTCCAGCAGTGGCGATGTCATTGCCATGGATCCGGCCAAAGGCACGGAAATTTGGCGCGCCAGCCTCGGCACGCCGCTGAGCGCGGGTGTTGGCAGTGATGGAAAGATTTCTGCCGTCGTCAGCAAAGCCAACCAGTTGATCGTTTTGAACGGCTCCAAAGAGATCTGGCGTCAGAAACTGGCGGCTTCAACGTTGACAGCGCCCTTTGTAGCGGGCGGTCGCATCTTCACGCTTTCGGCAGATCGCACGACCAACGCCTTTGATGCCAACACCGGACGAAGGCTTTGGCAACAGTCGCGTGTCGGGGATCCGCTGGTGCTCGGACAACCGGGACTGATCATGGCCTCGGGCGACACACTGGTGGTTGGTCTTGCCGGCAAGTTGGTTGGAATGAATTCTCTGACCGGAAAAATCCTCTGGGAAGCCACGGTTGCAAACAGCCGAGGTACCAACGAGGTCGAGCGCCTGATCGACGTGGTCTCTGGCTATTCGCGGGTTGGTGATACGGTCTGCGCGCGTGCGTTCCAGTATGCAGTGGCTTGCGTGGATACCGCGCTTGGCAAGACACTGTGGACCAAGGCCGCCAACGGAAGTGTCGGTCTCTCCGGGGACGACAACATTCTGGTGGGTGCAGAAAGTGATGGCAAGCTGGTTGCCTGGCGCAAATCGGACGGTGAGCGGGTGTGGAGTAGCGAGCGCCTGCGTTACAGAGTGCTGACAGCACCCAAGGTCGTGGGGCTCGCTGTGGCCATTGGCGATGATTCCGGGATTCTGCATTTCCTGGCCAAAGAAGACGGTTCTCCTTTAAACCGGGTTCAGTTGGACAGCTCGGGCATCACAGTCACGCCTGTTTATGCCGGGAAAACGCTGGTGGTCATCACCCGCAATGGCATGGTGCACGGATTCCGATCCGACTAGCCCAACCTTTATCGACTTGCATGAAACCTGTTATCGCCCTCGTGGGCCGACCCAACGTCGGCAAATCAACGCTATTTAACAGGTTGACCAAAACCCGTGACGCCATCGTGGCAGACTTCGCCGGGTTGACGCGCGACCGCCACTATGGCAACGGAAAGCAAGGCAAGCTTGAATATATCGTCATTGACACGGGTGGTTTTGAGCCCGATGCCACCACGGGTATTTACAAAGAAATGGCCCGCCAAACCCGTCAGGCTGTCGCCGAGGCAGACGTCGTGGTGTTCGTTGTTGATGCACGGGCCGGTGTTTCAGCGCAAGACCATGACATCGCCAAGTACTTGCGCAAACTTGGCAAACCCTGCGTCCTTGTTGCCAACAAATCCGAGGGCATGACCCAGGGGCTGCAACTGGGTGAGTTCTTTGAGTTGGGTCTGGGTGAAGTGGTGCCGGTTTCTGCGGCTCACGGTCAGGGCATCCGGACTTTGGTTGATCTCGCGCTGGGGCCACTGGCTCCCGCACAGGACGAAGAGGCCACTGCACAGGACCCTACCGTTATCAAGCTATCGGTTGCCGGGCGGCCCAACGTCGGCAAATCCACGCTGATCAATACCTGGCTGGGAGAAGAGCGGCTGGTGGCTTTTGATTTGCCGGGCACCACACGTGACGCCATCTCGGTGCCCTTTGAGCGCCACGGACAAAAATTCGAGTTGATCGATACCGCAGGGTTGCGCCGCAAAGGCAAAGTGTTTGAAGCAGTGGAAAAGTTTTCAGTGGTCAAGACTTTACAGGCCATCGAAGGGTCCAGCGTGGTGCTGCTGCTCATTGATGCGGTGCAGGGCGTCACCGATCAGGACGCGCACATAGCGGGCTACATCCTGGAATCGGGCCGGGCGGTGGTGGTGGCTGTGAACAAGTGGGATGCGGTGGACGAATACCAGCGCGAACTCGTAAAGCGCTCGCTGGAAACCCGCATGGCATTTTTGAAATTTGCCACGGTACATTTCATTTCCGCTCAAAAGCGCCAGGGTCTGGGGCCGTTGTGGGACTCGATTGCGCTGGCGCACAAGTCTGCAAATTGCAAAATGCCGACGCCGGTCCTGACACGCTTGCTCTTGGAGGCGGTGCAGTTTCAAACACCCAAAAAGACCGGCATGTACCGCCCCAAACTGCGCTACGCCCACCAGGGTGGCATGAACCCGCCCATCATCGTGGTGCACGGCAACTCGCTGGAGCATGTGACAGAGGCCTATAAACGCTTTCTGGAAGGGCGCTTCAGGAAAGAATTTAATTTGGTGGGAACACCGCTTCGCATCGAAATGAAAACCTCCGCCAATCCGTACTCTGAACGCGAATCGTGAGGCGATGGAAGTTGTGCTATCGTTGCTGACTATAAATTTTTTTCAAACACGGAGAATATCGTGAATAACAAAGGTCAGTTGTTGCAAGATCCCTTCCTGAACGCGCTGCGCCGCGAACACGTCCCGGTTTCCATTTACCTGGTCAACGGTATCAAGCTTCAGGGTCAGATCGAATCTTTCGATCAGTACGTGGTTCTGCTGCGGAACACCGTGACCCAAATGGTGTACAAGCACGCCATATCGACCATTGTTCCCGGGCGTGCCGTGACTTTTTCTGCCGCTGGTACCGACGAGCCCGCCGCCACCTGAAGCTTGGCCGCCGTGCGTGGCAAGTGTTTTCTTAAATCCCACATTTGACTGACCTGGCCCTAGGCGCATTTGCCCGAACAATTTTGGTGGGTGTGGACCTCGGTCTTCCAAACTTCGATTCCGAACTTGAAGAATTGGCATTGCTCGCCAAATCCGCAGGTATGCAGGCAGTGGGCAACGTAGTTTGCAAGCGCCGCGCGCCAGATGCCGCCCTGTTTGTAGGTTCCGGCAAGGCCGATGAAATCAAGGCGCTCGCACTGCAACTGGGCGCCACGGAAATCTTGTTCGATCAGGCCTTGAGTCCCAGCCAGCAACGCAATCTGGAGCGTCGGCTGGAACTGCCGGTCAATGACCGGACATTTTTGATTCTCGAGATATTTGCCCAGCGGGCGAGAAGCCACGAAGGAAAGCTGCAGGTCGAGTTGGCGCGCCTGCAATACCTCAGCACGCGCCTGGTGCGGCGCTGGTCCCACCTGGAGCGCCAGCGCGGTGGCATCGGCACCCGTGGTGGCCCTGGAGAAGCGCAGATCGAACTTGACCGGCGAATGATTGGCGAGACCATCAAACGAACCAAGGAGCGGCTGGCCAAAGTCAAGTCGCAGCGAAAAACCCAGCGGCGCCAGCGTGAGCGGCGTGATGCATTCAATATTTCTTTGGTCGGCTACACCAATTCCGGCAAATCGACGCTGTTCAATGCGTTGGTAAAGGCGCGGGCCTATGCCGCTGATCAACTGTTTGCAACGCTTGATACCACCACGCGGCAGCTGTATCTGGGTGAGGCCGGACGATCGGTATCGCTGTCGGACACGGTGGGTTTTATCCGGGACCTGCCGCACGGGTTGGTCGATGCTTTTCAGGCCACCTTGCGGGAAGCGATTGAGGCCGATTTGTTGTTGCATGTGGTGGACGCGTCCAATCCGGCCTACGTTGAGCAAATCGCGCAAGTGCAAAAGGTGCTGGAGGAAATTGGCGCGGCGCAT
>CAIOLZ010000217.1 GCA_903859265.1 uncultured beta proteobacterium | reverse complement strand
CGCCGTTCTGACGGAGGACACGCCGCAGCGGGCAGCGACCGTCAAGGGCCAGATCCGGATTGCCATGGAGGACCAGATGCGACGCAGCGGTGTACGTACCATCGTCATCCGGGCGGGTGATTTTTTCGGCAGCGGGCGGGGAACCTGGTTCGACCAGGCGATCGTTAAAGACATTCAGAAGGGCAAGTTCACCTATCCCGGGCATGCCGAGGTTGCAACCGCTTGGGCCTAATTGCCCGATCTCGCCCGCACCTTTGTGCAGGTCGCAGAACATCGCAGCCGTTTGAAATCCTTCGAAGTATTCCATTTCTCCGGGCACACCGTAAGCGCCGCTCAGTGGCTGGAAGCGATCAATCCCATCGCGCGCGAACAGGGGTGGGTCGGCCCGCAATCGCAGGTACGCCGGGTTGCATTCCCGTGGCTGGCAATCCGGTTGGGCTCGCCCTTCGTAGCGACCTGGGCCGCGCTGTTGGAGATGCGATATTTGTGGAACAAGGCACACACCCTGGACAACCGCAAGCTGCTGGCACTGATTGGCCATGAGCCCCACACGCCGCTGACCGAGGCACTGGCTTTGACGCTGGATGATCTGGGCTTTATCCGCTCAACCCGGCCAGTTTAATCAGACCTAGTTTCTTTTGGATTGTTCCTGCGCCCATACCCACGCCCCGTCCGAGAGCGCGTGGATGCGGTCTGCGCCGCCGAATTCGTGCGCCAGGATGCTGTCCGGATCGAGTCTTTGCGCTTCCAGGTCGGTGGCAATTCGCAGGTAAGTTCCCCAGGGTCCGTCCCCTGTCAGAAGGGCCTGTTTGGCAGGATCGGCCATCGCAATGTTTTCAATGAGTGCCGCCGGATCCTGTTTGAGCAGCGGACCCAGCATCGACACCAGACCCAGTGCAAAAAAATGGCCCGGCACGGGCTCACGTCGCTCGATTGCCAGCAGTTCCAGAAAACGGGAACGCCAAAGAGCGATTTCTTCCAGGGCTCCGGAGACCTTGCGCGCCCCGACATGGCGCAACAACATGACAGACAAAATCCGGTGCAACTCGTCGCGCCCGAGCGTGAGCACCGCCTGCTCGACATTGAGCGCGGCATGCCGGCCTGAAAAACGCGCGCTCTTCATCAAGGTCAGCAACCGGTAGGACAGCCCGACATCGCCCTTGATGTCGTTCACGATCACTTGCAGGTCGGCGTCGGACATGAGCCGGTTCATCAGCGTCGTCAGGCGAAATACATCCGGCGGGACGCGCTGCACCGGGGCAGCGTCGCTCTTCTGGAAGGTTCCGCATACGTAGGTCATGCCACGCTGCAGCGCGAGTTCCAGGTCTTCTTCGGAGCGCAAATCCGTCGCCAGGATGGGCAGTGCCTGAAGCGGCGCGGGCCAGGCCTCGCGCGCGGTCAGCAGGGCCGCCAAAGGCAGATTTCCCTGTTGCAAAACAACAAAGTCTCTGGGTACAGCGAAATCGGAGGCAGGAGAGCTGTCAGGGTCCACACTCCAGCCCACTTTTGCGCCTGCCGCCTGAAATTGTGCAATGCATTGGGCGACTTGCCCGCGATCGACGGACGCAGCGCCGTGACCGGTCAGCGTATCAATGCAAATCCATACCCCTTTGCTGTCTGTCACCGGCAGTGCAGCCGGATCGAGCCATTGGGCCGGCAGTCGGGCGAAGCCAATCCTTGCAGAGCGGCTGACCAGACCGGCTGACGTGAGCGGCACCGCAATGTGCGCCGCCTTCACGCGCGCATCGTTTGACTGGTTTAAGCGATCGATGACGAGTTGGGGAATGGCAAACTCGTAGCCTATGACATCGCCGATATCGGAGATAACAGGTCGGCGCGAACCTATGCCTGCAAGCAGTCCTGTCGGGCTCGGCCCGGCGGTCGGACGCATTCTGGCGGGCATCGGTATAGGTGCCGGCGCGGCTTGGGAAGCAGGGGCATCAGACTCCTGCCTGGAAAAAATACCACCGGTTACCAGACGTTGAAAAAAGGACTTCACCTCAATTTCCCTTCTGCACGGGCCTGCTGGCCGCGGCTTCTGGGCTTCGCATACCACGCTTAATCGCACCCCAAGGCGGAGCCGACAGTGCAGGGGAGGTGATGGAGCGATAGCAAGATATCAGGTGGGCTTTGGGCATATTTCTAGTCTTTCCTGTAGGCGGTCGGGGTTTAACCTTACCCTAACTCAACAAAATTTCCAGCCTAGACAGTTGAAACATCAGGAAGCCGTCGTGAACATCCTGTTTTGGTCCTACCGAATAGAAGAAAATAGCGCCTGATCGCACTATCTATCCCGGTCGCTCTCTCAATCCTATGAATCTTGCCCCAGTCGCCACAGCCTCCATACGCCTGAACCATCCCTTGCCCTACCACCTGGTGGACAAGCGGGGCGTTCTGATTGCCAAAAAAGGCTTCGTCATCGAGAGCGAGAAGCATTTGCTCGATATTGCGGCGCAGAGCGGCGGCCTGTTTATTGACGTGGACAACAATGAGAACCAGGCTCCTAAGGACGTGCAGCGTGCGTTTGTAGAGGAGTTGCAAACCATGGTGCGGCGCGAGCGCTCGCTGGGCGAAATTGCCAAGGCCCGGGTACCCACAGAGGCCAGCCGCAAGCGCGCGGTCATCGAGTCCGATCGGGTGGATTGGCTCGACTTGCAGGTGCAATGCAATTCCCTGCTGCGCAACTCGACGCCGGAAACCTTTGATGAACGGCTGGAAACAGTGTGCGGCATCCTGGCCCACCAGATCCATCGCAACCCGGATGGCGTGTTGTTTGCCCTGATCTACTTGACCGCCAGTGAATTCAGAATGTACAGCGCCACCCACAGCATGCTGGTGGCCGTGATCTGCGCCCTGGCCGCCAGAGATATTTTGCATTGGCCGGCCCAAGAGCAGGACGTTTTGTTCAAAGCCGCACTGACGATGAACATGGGCATGACCGAATTGCAGGACCGTCTGGCTTCCCAGAAAAATGCCACCGATGTTTTTCAACGCGCCGAAATTAAAGAACATTGCGAAAAATCCATTGAGTTGTTGAAGGCAATGGGCGTTCAGGATCCGTTGTGGCTCGACGCCGTATTGAACCACCACGCCCAGATTCCCGGTCCGCTGACGGATCGCAGCACCGCTGAGCGCATGGCACGCCTGATCGGTCGTGCCGATATTTTGGCCGCCCGCCTGGCACCCCGCGCTACGCGCCAGCCGAGCGTTGCAACGGCGATCATGAAAGCATGCTATTTCGATGAACTGGGAAAAGTCGATGAGGCGGGGACTGCACTTCTGAAGGTTCTGGGGATTCACCAGCCCGGCACCTTTGTCAAACTCGTTACCGGCGAAATTGCAGCAGTCGTGCGCCGGGGAGAGAACATCAAAATGCCCAAGGTGGCAGTCATTTTGAACCGTGACGGCGGTCCTGTCGCTGAGCCCTATGTCCGCGATACATCGCATAAGGCTTACGCTATCGAGTCAGGGGTCCCGCGCAGTGACGTGAAGGTGAATTTGAACCTTGAACGCATGCTGGCATTGACCAATTAGGCGCGGCATTGCGCATCAGAGTTCTTAAAAGGTCTCCCAATCATCGTCACCTGCCCCCTGGCTGACGGTTTTCGCATTTTGCGCCCGGGCGGCGTTTGGCGGCTTGGGCAGCGAGGGTGCCTTGGCACCGGTTAGCGGTTTGGCTGTCGCGCCAATGCGCCGCTCCTGTCCCTTGAAGGGCACGGAAGGTGGGGCGCTTGCGCGCACCGGTGCTTTGCTTGGCATGTTCG
>CAIOLZ010000216.1 GCA_903859265.1 uncultured beta proteobacterium | reverse complement strand
GCGCGGCACAGCGCCAGGTCGGTCGAATCCGGGATCAGGTAGCGCACGAACGATTGGTCGATCTTGATGAAATCGATGTCGAATTTTTGCAAATAGGCCAATGACGAGTAACCGGTTCCAAAGTCATCCAGCGAGACCTGAATGCCCGCATCGCTCATTTCCAGCAACTGATCACCGACGATCGCACTGGTGTCGAGCAACAGGCCTTCGGTGATTTCCACCACCACGCTTTCTCCGGGCAAACCCATGGCTTGCAACTGCAATCCCCAGGACGCCTGCCCACGGTCGTCGTGCTGAAACTGAACCGGCGAGCGGTTCACGCTGATCTGAAAATTGGGCGCGAGCGTTTTGCGCCAATGGCGAACCTGCTCTGCTGCTTGTCGAAATACCCATTCCCCAATATCCACAATCAGTCCACTCGATTCCGCAATCGGTATGAATTGGGCCGGGCTGACCAGACCGCGCTTGGGATGTTCCCAGCGGATCAGCGCCTCGGCCTTGTGAATCGACCCCGTGGCGAGTTCGATAATGGGCTGGTAGGCGACGCGAAACTGGGCATCACCCAGTGCCGTGCGCAAATCATTGGCCAGTCGAACCCGGGTTTGAGCAGCTTCCTGCAGCGCCGGTGTGAAAAAGCTGAAACGGTTGCGGCCTTCGCCCTTGGCCACGTAAAGTGCCTGGTCGGCATTCTTGAACAGATCCTCGATCTCGACGCCGTCGAGCGGATAGAGCGTTACGCCGATGCTGGCGGATACGAAAACCTGCTCTTCCCCGAGTTGGAAAACTGCGTCAATCGATCGCAGCAACTTTTGCAGCACCGGTTGGAGCCGGTCAGAGTCGGTAATTTCCGTCAGGATGATGGTGAATTCGTCTCCGCCCATGCGGGCCACCGTGTCGGACTCGCGCACGCAGCTTTTCAGCCGCCGGGCTGCTTCAATCAGCAATTGGTCCCCACTGTCGTGGCCGAGCGTGTCGTTGACTTCCTTGAAGTGATCCAGGTCCATGAACAATATGGCGATCTGCTGGGCGTCACGTTTGCACTTTTTAATTTCCTGCTCCAGCCGGTCGCGCAACATGCGTCGGTTGGGAAGCCCGGTCAGCGTGTCAAAAAATGCTTGCTGGCGGATCAAAGCCTCGGAATTTTTGCGCTCCGTAATGTCGGTGTGCGTGCCGATCATGCGCAGTGGTCTGCCTTTGTTGTCGCGGCTGATCACCATGCCGCGCGATAGCACCCATTTCCAGCTTCCGTCGCTGCAACGCACGCGGTGCTCGTTGAGGTAGGTCGGTGTTTTGCCTGAAAAATGCGCTTTGCGCGCCAATTCCATTTGCGCAATGTCGTCCGGATGGGTTCTACCGTCGAGCTCGGCCGGGTTGTTGCGGAGCTCACCCTCCTCGTAGCCAAACATTTCGAGCAGACGCCGGGAGTAAAACTCGACCCCACTTGGGATATGCCAATCCCAGACGCCATCACCGGTGCTCTCCATCGCCAGCTTCCAGCGGCTTTCGGTTTCCAACAAGGCCGCGCTGGCCTGCTTGCGTTCGGTGATGTTCTGAATCACCGAAGTCCAGGATATGAGCTGGCCATCCGCCCATTTGGAGGTGCCGGCCGAGCGCACCCAGATACGGCGACCAGTGTCGGTGATGGCTTCAAGCTCCAGGTTGTGCGACGTTGGCTGGTTGTCACGGTCGTAGTACGCATTGCGCAATATGACCATGGATTGCGGGGTGAAAAATCGCTCCGCAGTGGCCATCGCAGTGGTCGGACGGTAGCGCTCCGGCGCGGTCTCGAAAATCCGGTAAACGCCGTCGGTCCAAAATACCTGATCGGCGAGCCCGTCCACCTCCCAGCCCCCGACTTGTGCGAGTGCCTGGGTCGCGGCCAGCAGGCTGTCGAGCCGTTCGCGTGCAGCCTGCGTTTTCACGTAATCGGAAACGTCGGTAAAGGTGCGCACCAGACCGCCTTCGGGCAAAGCGTGCGACTTAATCTCCAGCGTTTTGCCTGACACCGTGGTGCGAAGATAAACGCTCGGCGGCGCAGCGCCAGCGACGGACATGACGGCCTCCCGGGCCTGATCCTGCACCAGGATGCCGTTCGGTCCGAAATCGCCCCGCCGGTTTTGGAAAGTGAAGAGTTCGTACTCGGTTGGCTTGGTGTTTAGAAAATCGGGCGACAAATCGAGCATTTCGCAAGCGCGAGCATTGAAGGAAATGAGTCGCATGTCACTGTCAAAAACATAAATGCCCTGGCTGATGTGGCCCATGGTGTTGCGCAACAGATTGGTTTGCTGCTGCAGCGCGAATTCAACATCTTTTCTGTCATTGATATCGGTATGGGTGCCGATCATGCGCAGTGGCTTGCCGCTGGGATCCCGGCTCACCACCATGCCGCGCGCGTGAATCCAGGTCCATTGGCCTTGCTTTTTGCGCAATCGGAGATCCGCGGTGAAGATGCTGGTGCGCCCTTGCAGATGGTCTTCGAGCGCTGAAGCATAAGGCGCCGTGTCGTCCGGATGCAGACGCGCCACAAATTCGGCGTATCCGTTTTCGACCTCCGACCCACTGAAGCCGAGCATGGTTTCCCAAAGTACGGAATGGGTCTGCGTGCCGTCGGCAATGTTCCAGTCCCAAACCCCCGAACCCGCGCAGTCCAGTGCGAGCTTCCAGGTTTCGTCTCGGTCGTTATCGGCAGACAGCATGAAGGCCAGTGTGTTGGGTTAGGGGCGGTCCGGCGTGGCCGTCGATCGTACTTGCTTTGTCATCCATTGGGCAAGGTCGTCCACATAGGTGAAGACCGCCGGGATGACCAGCAGACTCAAAAATGTGGAAGTGATCAAGCCGCCAATGACGGCAATCGCCATGGGCGAGCGAAAGCTGGTGTCTGCGGCACCCAGGCCGATGGCAATCGGCAGCATGCCGGCACCCATGGCCAGCGTGGTCATGATGATCGGGCGGGCCCGCTTGTGGCAGGCGTCGAGCAGTGCGTCCCAGCGTGACATCGGCGCCGCAACGGGCCGTCCATTGCTGCCGTCATTGCCACGCCGGGCCAGGATCGCGTACTCCACCAGCAGGATTGAATTTTTTGTGGCCACGCCCATGAGCATGATGAGTCCGATCAGCGAGGGCATGGAAAAGCTCTTGTCGGCCAGAAGCAAACCGACAAACGCGCCGCCCAGCGACAAAGGCAGTGCCGCCAGAATGGTCACCGGATGCAAAAAACTCTTGAACAGCAACACCAGAACGATGTAGATGCACAACACGCCCGTGAGCATGGCCAGGCCAAAGCTGGCGAACAATTCGCTCATGACCTCGGCATCCCCGACCTCGCGCACCGCCACTCCGGCGGGAAGGTTGTTGATGGACGGCAGCTTTTGCACGGCAGTAGCGACCTCGCCCAGGGGAATGCCGGAGAGTTCGATGTCGAAGTTGATGTTGCGTGACCGGTCATACCGGTCAATCACCGCCGGTCCGCTGGCAACTTCGAGTAACGCGACCTGGCTGAGCATCACCGGTCCTTTGGTGCCAGGAACGCTGAGGCGTCCGAGCAGTTCGAGGTCCTTGCGCGCTGCGGCATCAAGCTTGACCACGATGGGGACCTGGCGCTGGCTGAGGTTCAATTTGGGCAGGGCCGCGTCGTAGTCACCTACCGTGGCGATGCGCAGGGTATCGCCGATGGAAGTGCTGGTCACACCCAGATCGGCGGCGCGGCCAAAGTCCGGACGCACCGCAATTTCGGGGCGCACCAGGCTGGCGCTGGAGGCGATATTGCCCAAGCCTGGAATGGTCCGCAAATCGCGCTCAACCGCTTGGGCTGCCGCGCTCAACGCGTTCGGGTCTTCGCCGGTCAGCACCAGAACATATTTTTCACCCGAGCCACCGAGTCCGACTTTGCTGCGCACGCCCGCAATCGGCTCGAGCGCCTCGCGCATTTTCTGTTCGATGCCCTGTTTGCGTGGGCGGGCCCGGCGCTCGTCCAGCAATACCGTCAGCGTGGCTTTGCGAACTTCTGCTGCACCCTGGGGTGCAAAGGGGTCGCTGCCAGCGGCGCCACCGCCAATCGTGGTGTAGATGCTTCGGACATGTGCCACCTGCATCAGGCGCAGTCGTGCGTCTTCAGCGGCGGCTTTGGTCTGCGCCAGTGTTGCGCCCGGTGCCAGTTCCAGGTAAACCTGTGTCTGGGAGTTGTCATCGGGCGGAATAAAGCCTTTTGGCAAGAGCGGAATCAGCATCAGCGAAGCAACAAAAAAAGCGCCCGCCGCCAGGGCGGTGACCAGCCGGTGCGCGATGCACCACCGCGCCCAGCGCATGTAAGCGCGCATCCAGCGCGGGTCATCGTGGTGCGTCACGATGGGTTTGAGCAGGTAAGCCGCCATCATCGGGGTCAGCACCCGCGCCACCAACAACGAGGCCGCCACCGCCAGCGATGCCGTCCAGCCGAATTGTTTGAAAAATTTGCCCGGAATGCCTGCCATAAACGCAGTGGGTAGGAACACGGCGATCAGCGTGAACGTGGTGGCAATCACCGCCAGACCAATCTCGTCGGCTGCTTCCATGGCCGCCCGATAAGGCGACTTGCCCATGCGCAAGTGGCGCACGATGTTTTCCACTTCCACAATCGCGTCGTCAACCAGAATGCCGATCACCAGCGACAGTGCCAGCAGCGTGATCACGTTGACGCTGAAGTCGAGATAACGCATGCCGATAAAGGCCGGAATCGCCGACAGGGGCAGCGCCACGGCGGACACAAAGGTGGCGCGCGCGTCGCGCAGAAAAAGCCATACCACCAGCACTGCCAGCGCTGCACCTTCGTACAGCAGGTGCATCGACCCGTCGTACTCCTCCTGCACCGGCGTGACGAAATCGAAGGCCTCCGATATCTGCATGTCCGGGTGCTGTGCACGCAATTCTTCCAGAGCCGCGCGCACCGCATTGCCGACCTCGATTTCGCCCGCCCCCTTGCTGCGTGCCACTTCAAATCCCACCACCGGCTTGCCGTTGAGCAAGGCCGCAGCACGCGGTTCGGCCACGGTGTCGCGCACCGTCGCTACCGCACCGAGACGGATATGGCGCCCGTCCGACAAGGCAATTTCCAGGTTTTCCAGTTCTTGCGCGCTGCCCACGTTGGCCAGTGTGCGCACGGACTGTTCGCTGCCGCCAATGTCGGTGCGCCCCCCGGTGGACTCCTGTTGCACGACCTTGAGTTGGCGCGAAATGTCGGCTGCGGTGGTGTTGAGCGCTTGCAGTCGCGCAGGGTCCAGCGCCACTTGCACCTCACGGTCCACACCACCGACGCGATTGATGGCACCCACGCCGCGCACCGACAGCAGGCGCCGCGCAATCGTGTTGTCCACGAACCAGCTCAGTGACTGGTCATCCATTTGCGCAGACGCCACGGTGTACGCCAATACCGGCGAACCGGCGAGGTTGACTTTGTTGATGACCGGATCACGAAGGTCGGTCGGCAGGTCCGAGCGCACTTGCGCGACTGCCGAGCGTACGTCGTCGAGCGCTTCCTGTCCCGGCTTTTCAAGCCTGAATTCCGCTGTAATCGTGACACCACCGTCCTGCACCCGCGTGGTGATGTGCTTGAGACCCTGTGTGGTGGCAATCGAATTTTCCAGCTTGCGGGCGACTTCACTTTCTAGTTGTGGCGGCGACGCGCCGGGTAAAGATGCGCTGACCGTGATGGTCGGCAAGTCCAGGTCCGGAAAGTTCTGGACTTTCATGGCATTGAACGACACCACACCGGCAAAGGTAAGTCCCACAAACAGCATCACTGCCGCGATCGGGTTTTTGATCGACCAGGCCGAAACATTCATAGGTCGGCTTTCTATTGGGCGGCGTTGTTGACGCGAACGGTGTCACCGTCATTGAGAAAACCTGCGCCTGAAACAGCCACCGTCATGCCCGCGGTGATGCCCTGGGTGATCTCCACGAGGTTGCCGACACGCCGGCCGGTCTCGACTCTTTGCTGTATGACCCTGTTGCCAGGTCCGACCTTGAACAGATAGCTGAAGCCGTCGCGCACGACTACCGCTTCTTGCGGCACCGTCAGTGCCTGGGTACTCCCCAGCACGAATTCGCCGCGGGCGTACATGCCGGCCTTCAGTAATCCGCCAGCCGGGTCTGCTGCATTGCGGGGGGCGGTTTTGATGTCCACATAGACCAGCGCGTTGCGGGTTTGCAGGTCCACTGTCGGGCCCACCATGCGCACTTTGCCTTCCACCGCCGCGCCCCACGGCGCGGTAATTTGGACGACGGTGCCGACCTTGACGAGTGCCAGTTCCGCAGAGGTGACTTCAGCGCGCCATTCGAGCCGGCCTTGCCGGATCAGGCGAAACAGCTCGGTCCCTGCGCCAGGCACCGCACCCACGGTGGCGTTGCGGGCCGAGATCACGCCGCTGTCCGGGGCCAGAACGCGGGTGTTTTTGAGCCGCAGGTCCTGTTGCTGCAGGGTTGCGCGGGCGCTTTCCACATGTGCCATTGCGGAGAGTTCGGAGGTCAGAAACTGGTTGATCTGCTGCGTACTCAGAGCCCCCGTGTTTTGCAGTGTGCGCGCACGCTCGGCATTGGAGCGCGCGTCGGCACTCGACGCCATCGCCTCGGCCAATCCGGCCTTGGCCAGCGCCACATCAGCCATCACGGTTTGGTTGTCAAATTCGGCGAGCAACTGGTCTTTTTTGACAAAATCGCCGACGTTGGCATAGACCTGCGCGAGCTTTAGCCCGTTCGACTCAGAGCCCACACTGGCCTCCTGCCAGGCTGCCACATTGCCGTTGGCGGACAGGCGCAGCGGCAAATTGCTTTGCACCGGCTCCGTGGTGGTGATGGTCATCGAGGCTTTGGCAGCAGTGGGGTGCGTGCCCGTTTGTGCCTGGCTGGCAGTTCCGGTCAGCATATGCAGCGCAGTGGCCGCCAGCAGCAATGACGCGGCGGCAACAATGGTTCGGGGTCTGATGGCTTTTTGCATGGGAATAAAAATTTCTCGAGTGCCTTAGTTATTACTTGTTGCACCACTTGAAGGATTTGCCAGTGATGTGGTCCAGCCGCCGCCCAGTGCGCGGTACAGGTTGATCCATGCCAGGGTGCGCTCCTGCGCCAACTGCAGTAACGCGTTTTGGGCGTTGAGCAGACTGCGCCGCGCATCCTCCAGCTCCGTCAGGCTCGCGCTGCCCGCTGCATAGCGCGCGTTCATGGCATCAAATGCGACTTTATAACCATCCCGCGATGTCAGTGAATCGGCTTTTCGCGCGTCGGTGCTGGCCAGCGACAACAACGCGTTTTCAACCTCGCTCACTGCCTGGCGGACTTTGGAACGGTAAAGAGCCACGGCCTCGTCGTACTTCGCAGCGGCCGCCTCCACGTTCGCAGCGCGGCGGCCGCCATCCAATATCGGCAGCGTCAGGCTGATGGGGCCGATGGACCAGGTGCTGAGGTCCAGCGTTCCCTGGTAGTCGCTGAAATTGAGTGTTCCAACCGATCCGTTGAGCGACAGACTGGGATAGCGCCGGGCCTGCGCTGCGCCCAGGTCGGAACTGGCCGACGCTACGTCGCGTTCGGCAGAATAGACGTCGGGGCGTTGCGAGAGCAGCGCAGCGGGCAAGACCGACACCGATGCCATGTTGTCCGGTGGTTCGCTGTTCGCGACCAGTTTGGCGCGCAGGACGCTCTCGTCGATGGCGGTCAGCGCGACCAGGGACTTGATGATGCTGTCGCACTGTGCCTGCTGTGCCAGGGCGTTGGCATTGCTTTCGGCAACGCTGGCCCGCGTCAGGGCGGCACTGGCCGGCGCGGCAAATCCAGCCTGCGCCAACAACTCGGTCAGGCGCGAGGTTTCGCGACGGGACTGGGTGTCGAGCCTGGCCACGTCCGAGCGCTGTTCACAGTTGTGCCAGCCGTAGTACTGCGTTGCGACCTCGGCTGCGACCGAGATGCGCGCGTCATGCCAGTTGGCGCCGGCGCCGTCCATGCGGGCTGACGCTGCCGCGGCCGCTTGACGGTTGGCACCGAAAACGTCGATTTCCCAAGACGCGTCGAGACTGGACTGCACAGCGGTTGCCACAGAAGTGTTGTTCACAGTGACACCGCGTTGGGCGCTCAGTGAGGCGTCCAGGGTTGGGCGGTTGGCGGCTTGCGCACCTGTCAATGCCGAACGTGCCTGAATGAGACGCGATTTGGCGCTGGCAATGCTGGGACTGACTGCCTGGGCCTGATCCATCAGTTCGAGCAAAACCGGGTCACCCAAGGCCTGCCACCAGCGCGTCAGGTCGGTCAGGTTGCCCTGGTGCGGCAAGCTCGCCTGCCACTGGGCCGGCGTTTGGACCAATTCCCCGGTAGCGCCCTGCGCGTGAACCACGCCGTGCAGCATAAAAAGCATGGAAAGCGGCACCGACAGTAGCGCTGCAGTCAGCCAACCAACTGGTCGGAATATGGGTCTGGGGAGACCGCGAAACGGATGGAGCATGCGTCGGAACCCATTTTTCATGCCGCGCAGTGTAAGACCGAGCGCGCATGGCGTTAGACTTTGGATGCTATCGCGCAGACGCATTCGGCGCAGACAGCCACTCCATATCCCAACCAGTGTGCGTTCATAACAGGAGAAATTTGCGGTGAACAAGATATATCCCAGCGCGGACAAGGCGCTTGAAGGCATTGTGCAGGACGGCCAATTGTTCGCGGTGGGCGGTTTTGGCCTGTGCGGAATCCCGGAAGCCCTGATTGATGCCTTGCGCGACAGCGGCGTCAAGGGCTTGACCGTCATTTCCAATAATGCGGGCGTTGACGGGTTTGGGCTGGGCAAACTGCTGGAAACGCGGCAAATTACAAAAATGATTTCCAGTTATGTCGGCGAGAACAAGGAGTTCGAGCGCCAATACCTGGCCGGCGAGCTTCAGCTTGAATTCACACCGCAAGGTACGCTGGCAGAGAAGCTGCGTGCGGGGGGCGCGGGCATTCCGGCCTTTTTCACCAAAACCGGTGTCGGCACGATGGTGGCTGAGGGCAAGGAACTGCGCGATTTTGATGGAGAAACCTATGTCATGGAACGCTCTCTGGTACCCGATGTGGCACTGGTCAAGGCCCATCGCGCGGACAAGAGCGGTAATTTGCAATTTCGATTCACCGCGCGCAACTTCAACCCGGCGGTTGCCATGGCTGGAAAAATTACGGTGGTGGAGGTCGAAGAGATTGTTGAGACCGGCAGCATCGCGCCGGATCAAGTCCATTTGCCCGGTATTTACGTCCACCGCATTGTGCTCAACGCAAGGCCTGAGAAGCGCATTGAGAAGCGAACCATCACCGAAAAGGCAGGCGTTTGAAGCCCGCCGCCAAGCAACAAGCAGGAGATCAAACATGAGCTGGAGTCAGGACCAAATGGCCGCGCGTGCGGCGCGCGAACTCGAAGATGGGTTTTATGTGAATCTGGGAATCGGGATCCCCACGCTGGTTGCCAACCACGTCCCCGCGGACAAGGAAGTCTGGCTGCAAAGCGAAAACGGCATGCTGGGCATTGGGCCGTTCCCGACCGATGATGAAGTTGACGCCGACCTGATCAACGCCGGCAAGCAGACCGTGACCACGATCAAAGGGTCGAGCATCTTCGGTTCAGACCAGAGCTTCGCCATGATTCGCGGCGGCAAGATCAACCTGAGCATTCTGGGCGCCATGCAGGTCAGCGAAAAAGGCGATCTGGCCAACTGGATGATTCCCGGCAAGATGGTCAAGGGCATGGGTGGCGCGATGGACCTGGTGGCGGGCGTCAAGCGCGTCATCGTTCTCATGGAGCACGTCGCCAAGAAAAAGGACGGCACCATCGACCTGAAGATTTTGCCGACCTGTACCTTGCCCCTGACCGGCGTTGGCGTGGTGGACCGCATCATTACCGACCTGGGCGTGATGGATGTCACACCGGGCGGACTCCAGCTGGTAGAGCTGGCCGATGGTGTGACCCGCGAGGAGATCCAGTCAAAAACCGGTGTCACTTTGCTGGTGGGACATTGATTTATCCCGATTTCCCGTGATCAGCGGGTAAGATGCGCAGCACGCAAATAAAAGCCAACGACCGTGGGGAAATCAATGTCCAGAGCACTCAAATTTCTGATCTTCATTTACGTCGTTGTGTTTGCCACCACTGCAGCCTTTATGGTCATGATCGTCAACGCGGACGACACCTCGCTGCCATGGGTGGCCTCGCTGGTGAAAAATTACTCAATTGTGTTCGCATGGCATCTGGTGTGCTGGATGATTCTGGGCATGTTCACCAACTACTACTGGGACCTTTTCAACCTGGGCAAGGGTGTTGAATCGGTGCAGGTTCCGCGAATTTTGCTGCCGCTGATGGTGTCGCCGTTCGTGTTTTTGCCGACCTACAACCTGTGGCTGGCATCGAGCTCTCAAAGCTACCTGCTGTTTGCGGTGATCGCGATTCAAAGCGGTTTTTTCTGGCAGGCATTGTTTACAAAACTCGCGCCCCTGGATCGCCCGACTGCCATACCGTGGACCGTGGCCAACGGCGGGAAGTCGCAGTTCAAATCCGGCGGCACCAGCGCCAGCGCGCAAGACGCATCGCACTGAGCCTTCTGCTGCCGGCGCAGTGCGAAAAGTGCGCAGTGCAATGGCGCCGGTTATTGCAGAGTGTTATAGCTAAGAGTCTGCAATTGGTATTGCAAAAGCGTGCCCCGCGGCGGATATTCGAGGGCTAACGGCGTATCAATTCAATAAATATCAGGAGCACCAGAATGCATAAGCGTCAGTTCATTCAAGCCACCGCTTTATCAGCTGTCGCGCTCTGCGTCATGACCGGTTCTATCAACCGGGCGATGGCGCAGGACAACACTTTCAAAATCGGTCTGATTCTGCCCATGACCGGTCAGCAAGCTACCACCGGGCGCCAAATCGAAGCCGCTGCCAAGCTATACATGGCGCAAAACGGAGATACCGTTGCCGGCAAGAAAATTCAGTTGATCGTCAAAGACGACACCAGCATTCCCGACGTCACCAAACGTCTGGCGCAGGAGTTGGTGGTCAATGACAAGGTCAATGTACTGGCGGGGTTTGGTATCACTCCGTCGGCGCTGGCCACCGCCAGTATTGCCACCCAATCCAAGACGCCTGAAGTCGTGATGGCGGCGGCTACCAGCAGCATTACCGAAGCCTCGCCTTATATCGTGCGCACCAGTTTTACGCTGCCGCAGGCTTCCGTTGCTCTGGGAGACTGGGCACCCAAAAACGGCATCAAAAAAGTGGTGACGCTGGTGAGTGATTACGGCCCGGGCATTGATGCCGAGAAATATTTCAAGGAGCGCATACTTCTCAACGGAGGCTCGGTGATGGAGTCTTTGCGGGTGCCATTGCGCAATCCCGACTTTGCCCCTTTTTTGCAAAAAGTGCGGGACCTCAAGCCCGATGCATTGTTTGTGTTTGTGCCTTCCGGCGCTGGCGCTGCGGTGATGAAGCAGTTCCTTGAGCGCGGCATGAACAAGGCGGGCATTCAGCTCATCGGTACGGGCGACGTGACGGATGATGACCAGCTCAATGACATGGGGGAGGGTGCATTGGGCGTGGTGACATCGCACCACTATTCCACTGCACATCCATCTGCGGCCAACAAAAAGTTTGTGGAAGCCTTTACCAAGGCTAATCCTGGCCTGCGACCCAATTTCATGGCCGTTGGGGGCTATGACGGCATGCGTGTGATTTACGAAGCACTGCGTGCCACCAAAGGTCAGGGTGGCGGCGATGCATTGCTGGCTGCCATGAAGGGGCAGATTTTCGAGAGCCCGCGCGGACCGATGTACATCGACGCACAAACCCGTGACGTGGTGCAGAACATCTATTTGCGCAAGGTGGAGCGCAAGGACGGCCAGCTCTACAACATTGAATTTGAAGTCATCAAGGACGTGAAAGATCCGGGCAAATCGCACTGACGGGGCGGGTCGCGCGCGATGCTCACGATTCTGTTTGACGGCATAGCCTACGGCATGCTGCTGTTTATTCTCGCGGTTGGATTGGCGGTGACGATGGGCCTGATGAACTTCATCAATCTGGCCCACGGCGCTTTCGCGATGGTGGGGGGCTACATCACGATCCTGCTGATGCAACGCGCGGGTGTGCCATTTTTGTTGTGCCTGCCGGTGGCCTTTGTGGGCACGGCTCTGATCGGAGGCTTGTTGGAGCGCACGCTGTATCGGCCGCTTTACCACAAACCTCATCTGGACCAGGTTTTGTTCTCCATTGGCTTGACGTTCATGGCCGTTGCGTCGGTGGATTATTTCGTCGGTTCCACCCAGCAAATTTTGCAGTTGCCGCAATGGCTCAAAGGGCGCACCGAATGGGGTGAGGGCGCATGGATGTTGGGCATGGGCCATTACCGCCTGTTCATCATCGCGGTCTGTTCGGCCTTGACGGTGGCTTTGCAATGGATCCTGACGCGCACGCGCTTTGGCAGCTGTTTGCGTGCCTCCGTGGATGATCAGCGCGTGGCAGCCGGTCTTGGCATCAATGTCAACGTCGTGTTTTTATCGACCTTTGCGTTTGGCTCCGGTCTGGCCGGTCTGGGGGGAGCCCTGGGCGCCGACGTGCTGGGCATGGACCCTACTTTTCCGCTGAAATTCATGATTTACTTTTTGATCGTTGTGGCCGTGGGCGGCACCTCCAGCATCACCGGGCCTCTGCTCGCTGCGCTTTTGCTCGGTGTTGCCGATGTTGCCGGCAAGTACTACATCCCCAAGCTCGGCGCTTTCATCGTCTATAGCCTGATGATCGTGATTCTGGTCTGGCGCCCGCAAGGCCTGTTTGTGCGGCGCGGAGGCAGGGCGTGAGCGCGGCGGCAGGAGTGGGGCGCTGGCGTTGGTGGGAGTTGTTGCTCTGGGCATTTGCGCTGGCATCACCCTGGTTTTTGGCGCAGAACGCGCTGATCATTAACGAGATCGCGATCGTGGCGCTGTTTGCGCTGTCGCTGGATTTGATCCTTGGCTACACCGGCATCGTTTCGCTGGGACACGCGGCGTTCTTTGGCATGGGCGCTTATGCGGCGGCATTGTTTGCCAAATTGGTCATGCCAGACCCGCTTTTGGGGCTGGCTTTTGGAGTGGCCTGCGCGACTTTGCTGGGTGCTGTCTGCAGTGTGACTATTTTGCGCGGTACGGATTTGACCCGGCTGATGGTTACGCTGGGCGTGGCGCTGATTTTGATGGAGTTGGCCAACAAACTCGACTGGCTGACCGGCGGCGCCGATGGTTTGCAAGGCGTGACGATGGGGCCGTTGCTGGGGCGTTTTGAATTTGATTTGTCAGGGCAAGTCGCCGCGTGGTACTCAATATCGGTATTGCTGGTGCTCTTTGTGCTGGCGCGCCAGCTTGTGGCATCCCCGTTTGGCGCCACTTTGAAGGCGATTCGGGACAACCGCCTGCGGGCCATGGCGATTGGAATTCCGGTCGCGCGCAAGCTGGCCGTGATCTACACCCTGGCTGCCGGAGCAGCTGGCGCGGCCGGTGCCTTGCTGGCCCAGACCAGTGGTTTTGCTTCGTTGGACGTTTTCGAGTTTCACCGTTCCGCCGACGTTATGCTGGTGCTGGTGATGGGCGGCGTAGGCTGGTTATACGGCGGCATTGCCGGAGCGGTGGTTTTCAAGCTGATGCAGGACGTGCTCTCGAGCATCACCCCGCAATACTGGACCTTCTGGATCGGACTGTTTTTGGTGCTGCTGGTGTTGGTGGGGCGCGAGCGGCTGGTACGCCCATGGACGTGGTTTGGAAAGCCATGAACCCATCCAACATGACTGCTGAGACGAAGACAGTGCTGCGCGCCGAAGGTTTGGTGATGCGCTTTGGTGGCATTACCGCTACCAACAATGTGACGCTGAATTTGCAGCAGGGCGCGCGCCATGCGCTGATTGGTCCCAACGGTGCAGGCAAGACGACGCTGATAAATTTATTGACGGGCGTGCTGCAACCGACCGAAGGCACCATCGTTCTTGAAGGGCAGGACATCACCCGCCTCGCCCCCCACCAGCGGGTGCACCGCGGCATGGTGCGGACCTTTCAGATTAACCAGTTGTTTGACAGCATG
>CAIOLZ010000215.1 GCA_903859265.1 uncultured beta proteobacterium | reverse complement strand
TCGCCCGCCTTGACATCGCCTTCGATGGCCATCCAGTCCTTGTCCACAACGCCCGGTTTTACCGGCCTGGTGCTCACCGTTCCATCCGCCATCGCGACATAGACATAAAAGCCCTGGCTGCCGCGCAAAACCGCCGCCTGCGGTACCGTCATCGCATCTTTGATGGTGTCGGTCTGCAGCCTGACGCTCACCGACTGGTTGGGAAAGAGCGCGTCATCAAGATTGGGAAAAAGTGCTTTTACCTTGATGGTGTCGGTTGTCGGGTCAATTGCGTTGTCGAGGCTGGCGACGCGCCCCACCGCCAGGTTTTTGCCGGTGCTTCGGTCCATCGCCTCCACCACCATGTCACGTTTGGTACGCAGTCCATCGACTATTTTGGGCACCTGGTCAGAGGGCACCGAAAACACCAGCGCTGCAGGCCGGGTTTGCGCTATCGACACAATGCCATTGACGTCGCCGGGTTGCACCACGTTGCCGAGATCGACCTGCTTCAAACCAACCCGACCGGTGATGGGAGCCTCGACCTTGGCGTAAGACAGCTGTAGCTGGGCACTGTCAACCGCAGCCTGATCCACCCGGACGGTGCCTTCCAACTGGCGCACCAGCGCCACCTGGGTATCGAGCTGCTGCTGGGGGACAGCATCTTTTGCGACCAGTTCCCTGTAGCGCTTGAGGTCCACCCGGGCGTTGTCAAGTTGTGCCTGGTCGCGCACCAGTGCGCCCTGCGCCTGGCCCAGCGCGGCCTGAAAAGCGCGTGGATCGATAGTCGCCAGCACTTGTCCGGCCCTGACCTGCTGGCCCTCCTGGAACCCAAGGCTTTGCAGCACTCCACTGACCTGTGCATGGACGACGGCAGTATTGGCGGCCGCGATGGCACCGATCGCGCTCACCGTAACCCGTAGATCCTGAACCTTCGCCGCCTGCACCGATACCGGTTGTGCGCTATTGCCGGCGCCAAAGCGCTTTGCTGCACCGGAAGTCCCACCCGCCGAAGCGCCCTGGGGGCTAGCTGCGCCGGTGTTTGCACTCTTGGTGCGCCAGACCACAACCCCGGCCGCCAGACCCCCGAGCACCAATACTGAGACCAACACAAGGGACAGGCGCTTGCGGCCCCGCAAACGGCGTGGCGCAACCCCGGCAGGATGAGGTGTGATCTTGTTTGGTTCGTTGGTCATTGCTTTGGTGCTCTATTGATTGAAGTCCATGTTGTCGCGGCGACTGCGTTGTGCGCCAGACCTGCGTCATCCCGGGCCAATATGGGCAGTGACTTGGACCGGCCGTCCATTGGTCAGCGATTTTGCTCTGCGAAGGCCTTGAACTTGCGGGGCGGGGTTAATTCGGTTGACCCCAGGCGCGCTCCTGTATTGTGGGAGTGCCGAGCCTAACGGCCCCCCGTCAGGAGTCTGGCTTGTGGACTGCAAAGTTAGGTAAACATGGCGCTGCGGCATCAGTTGCCGCTGACCAGAACCCATTTGCCTGCACCATCCTTGCAGGCAGTCCATGTAACGGCGTAGCCCTTGCGCCTTTTGGAGTGCACCGAAAACTTGACGCGCCGGCAGGTGTCAAATCCGTCGCGTCGGGGTTGTCCAAGCACTTTGAATTCGCCGCCGGCACCGGTCGCGTCATTGCTCCATGACAAGACGTCGGTGGGCGCAGGGTCCCCGAGAACCACTTTGATGACGTCGAGCATGCGACGCATGTCTTCATCGTCGAAGTCCTCCACCGGCGTATTCTTGAAAATGCCGATCCAATTCGCCGACCAAGCCTGGACCGAAGCACCTGCCATCGCGGCCACCAGCAAGCATTGCAACAAGCGGTTTTTCATGAGAATCCCCTTTTAAGCCAGCCGTTCAAGAATCAGGACAGCAAAAAAACCCAAACCCGCAAGCACAGTCCATTTCAAGACCACCAGGCCCCAGCGACGAAATCGCACTTGACCGGTTGCTGCATAAAACGCAAATGAAATCAATGCACCCAGCAAACACAAAAGCACCAGCCAACGCATGAGCAACATGATTTTGTGAACCTTAGACCTTGTGTGCGTTCACCAGGCGGGTGCCGGCACGGCAAAACCCGCAGGGGCGCGTTTGGCGTCCTCAAAAGTCACGACATCCCAGGCATCCTTGTTCGCCAGCAACGCGCGCAGCAGCTTGTTGTTCATGGCGTGACCGGAGCGAAACGCCGAGTAGCTCGCCAACAGCGGTTTTCCCAACAAATAGAGGTCTCCCATGGCATCGAGAATTTTGTGTTTCACAAATTCGTCGTCATAACGCAGGCCACCGGAGTTGAGAACCTTGTAATCGTCCATAACGATGGCATTGTCGAGTCCACCGCCCAGAGCCAGGCCGTTGGCACGCATCATCTCCACATCTTTGGTGAAGCCAAAAGTGCGTGCCCGGGCAATGTCACGCGAGTAGGAACCGGTGCTCAGATCAAACTCCACGCGCTGGCCGGTGGAGTCCACGGCGGGATGGTGAAACTCGATCTCGAAGCTCAGTTTGTAGCCGTGAAACGGCTCCAGCCGGGCCCATTTTTCGTTCGCACCTTCACCCTCGCGGACCTCAATGGGCGCGAGCAGACGCACAAAGCGACGCGGCGCATTCTGCATCTCGATGCCCGCCGTTTGCAGCAGGAACACAAAAGAGGCTGCGGAGCCATCGAGAATCGGAATTTCCTCGGCCGTGATATCAACGTACAGGTTGTCCACGCCAAGCCCGGCGCAGGCCGACATCAGGTGCTCCACCGTCAGCACTTTGGCACTGCCTTTGGACAGCGTTGATGCCAGCCGGGTGTCCGTCACCGCCTCGGCCGACACCACAATGTCCACCGGCTCCGGCAAATCAACCCGCCTGAAAACAATGCCGGTATCGGCCGCTGCAGGGCGCAGCGTGATTTCCACACGCTGCCCGCTGTGCAGGCCGACACCGACGGCGCGGGTCAGGGATTTGAGAGTTCGTTGTTTGAGCACAAAGTCAATTTTAACGGGGCAAGGACCCGCGCAGCAGCGCCGCGCGGAGGCCGCATCAGTCGGCCTGCTTACGCAGGAATGCGGGAATTTCAATGTCATCCATGCCACCGCTGGAGAGCGCATCAATGCGCGCCGCAGCATTGGTCTTGCGCCCCGTTCCCCAGACGGCCGGGCGGTTGAAGGTCGCAAAGTCCATGTCGGCGACACTGTGTCCTGCCGCACTGCCGCCCGCGTTGCCAAGTGCCGCCCCGCTGACCACATTGGTCACGGTAGGCACATGGAACGGCGTGTTATCCGTGCCGGTGCGCAGCACTTGCAGCGGAGGCGCCGTGCGGCGGGCGCCCTGGCGCGACAGGCCGGTAGCAACCACGGTGACACGGATGTCATCCCCCAGAGCGTCGTCGTAGGCAGTGCCGTAGATCACATGGGCGTCAGCCGACGCATAAGCCCGAATCGTGTTCATGGCAAGTTTGGATTCTGACAACTTCAACGAACCCTTGGCAGCCGTGATCAGCACCAGCACGCCCTTGGCACCGGAAAGGTCGATGCCTTCAAGCAAGGGGCAGGCCACCGCCTGCTCGGCGGCAATGCGGGCGCGGTCCGGACCGCTTGACACCGCAGTGCCCATCATGGCCTTGCCCGGCTCTCCCATGACGGTGCGCACGTCTTCGAAGTCAACGTTGACGTGGCCCGGTACGTTGATGATTTCGGCAATACCGCCGACCGCGTTTTTAAGCACGTCGTTGGCATGGGCAAAGGCCTGGTCCTGGCTGACCTCGTCACCCAGCACTTCCAGCAATTTTTCGTTCAGCACCACGATCAGTGAATCGACGTTGGCTTCCAGTTCCTGCAGGCCGCTGTCGGCATTGCTCATGCGGCGACCGCCTTCAAAGTCAAACGGCTTGGTGACCACACCGACCGTCAGGATGCCCATGTCCTTTGCCACGCGTGCGATCACAGGAGCAGCCCCGGTACCGGTGCCGCCGCCCATGCCCGCAGTGATGAACAGCATATGTGCGCCCTGAATCGCGTCACGGATGTCGGCCTCGGCCAGTTCTGCGGCTTCGCGGCCTTTGTCGGGCTTGCTGCCGGCACCCAGGCCGGAACCACCGAGCTGAATGGTTTTGTGCGCGCTGCTGCGGGACAGCGCCTGCGCATCGGTATTGGCACAGATGAATTCCACACCGCCGACCGCGGTCTGGATCATGTGCTCGACGGCATTGCCGCCGCCGCCACCCACGCCGATCACCTTGATTTGCGTGCCCTGGTTAAAACCTTCTTCTTCAATCATTTCGATGGCCATGTGTTACTCCTGAAATTCAAAAAATTGTTGTTGGTAAATCGTTGTTTCTGTTTGACTTTTGCAGTTGCCGTGGGACTCATGAAGGCGCTGCAAAGGGTGGCCCGACGCAGCGCCATTCCCACTGAGGACTGGCGCGGGCCCGGGCTGCACCGGGTGGCCCGATTGCATGGACGTGGTGTTGTGGATGCATTTAAAAGTTCCCTACAAACCAGTCTTTGATACCACCCAAAGCCGTCTTCATTGACCCTGCCTTTTGGGCCACCTTGTAGCCCCGCATGCGTGCCACGCGCGCCTCCTCGAGCAAACCCATGACCGTCGATGCACGCGGTTGCGCGACCATATCGGCCAGCGCGCTGTTGTATTTGGGCACGCCCCGGCGCACGGGTTTGAGAAAAATGTCCTCGCCCAGTTCCACCATGCCGGGCATGACGCAACTGCCGCCGGTGAGCACGATGCCGCTGGACAAAACTTCTTCATAGCCCGATTCGCG
>CAIOLZ010000214.1 GCA_903859265.1 uncultured beta proteobacterium | reverse complement strand
TTGAGCATCTGGCGGATGCTCACCACGCCGGGACCCGCGGCATCGGCAATAGCGCTGCCGCTCATGCCCGAAAAAATCACACTGACCAGCACGTTGACTTGTGCCAGTCCGCCGCGCAAGCGGCCAACCAGAATGCTGCAAAAATCAAAAATGCGCTCACTCACGGTGCCGGCGTTCATGATGTTGGCTGCAAACACAAACATGGGCACCGCCAGCAGGACATAGCTGTTGTAAAGCCCATTGCCCACCTGCTCGGCCACCAGTCCAAGGTCCTGATGCGTCACCAGCAAATAGCCTATGCCTGCTGCAAACATCGAAAACCCGATCGGCATGCGCAGCAACATGCCCGCCAGCAGGACCAGGCCCAACACGACGATACCGTGGCTCACGCACGCACCTCATCGTCGAGGTCGAGCCCACGCACCGCGCGCCAGATCGCCCATGCACTGCGCAGCACCAGTGCGAGCATCAGGATGACCAGGGGAAAGAAGACGACTATAAATTTGAGGCCCAGGACCGGTGTGGTCTCGCGCGCCATAAAGTGCACATAGTCCCAGGTGCCGGGTACGGCGATCAGTGCCAAGCCGCCTACCAGCAGATTGCCCGCAATGCGCATGACCCAGCGCGCGCGCTTGCCGACACTGTTCCACACCAGATCGAACACCACGTGTTCGCGTTCCGGCACTACGGTGGCCGCACTCCAGAGGATGACCCATACATACAATACGACAGCAGCCTCGTCGGTCCACTCCAGCGGTGTGTCGAAAAAAAAGCGCGCCACGATCTGTACGATGAACACGGCAAACAAGCTCAGAAACAGCCCGCCACCAATCGCGTTGGCGGCTTTTTGAAGCCAGCGAAACATATTCAAATCTGAAAACTATCGCGTCGCATTGATGCGATCGAGCAGGCCCTTGGGCCATTCTTTGGCGTAGTCGGAATTCAGGTAGGCGGTCTGCACCGCTTTGCGGAAGGCTTCCACATCGGGTGTGCTGACCTGCAGACCCTCTTTCTTGAAGAATTCCACGATCTGGGCCTCTTCCTTGATGCGGTTTTCGTTGTTGTAGGCGGCCGCGGCCTGCGCCGCCGCTGTCACCTTTTGGCGCTGCGCCGGGCTCATGCCGGCCAACGCCTTGTTGGAGATGGATATGAAAATCCCATCCACCAGATGGCCGGTCAAGACGATTTGTTTGGTGACTTCGTAAAACTTGGCCGCGCGCACGGTCGGTAGCGGGTTTTCCTGGCCGTCAATGGTGCCGCTTTTGAGCCCGAGATAAACCTCTCCAAAAGCCAGTGGTGTTGGCGTGGCGCCAAGCGCTTCGCCCAGAAACAGCCATTCCCGGGTGCCCGGCATGCGCAGCTTGACGCCCTTGAGATCTGCGGGCGTTTTCACGCTGCGCGTATCACGCAGGTTGACCTGCCGGGTCCCGAGATAGACGGTGGACAGCGGCGTAATGTCCATCTTTTCAGAAACCAACTTGAACATTTCGGTGCCGATCGGCCCATTGAATATTTTTTGCTGTTGTGCAGGATCGTGCACCACGTAGCCCGCCGTAAAGATCGAGAATTCGGGTACCAATTTGGCAATGTCAAACGCCGAAATCGACGACAGTTCCAGATTGCCCCGTGCCATGGCCGCAGGCTCGGTGCCTTGTTTGAACAAGGAAGCGTTCAGGTTGATCTGCACATCAAACTCGCCCGGCGCTGATTTTTCCAGCGTGTCCTTGAACACGGTCCACATTTTGGCGTGCCAGTCATCCGGTACCGCAGGCGTCGAGATACGCAAAATGATTTTGCTTTGCGCCTTCACATCTGATAATGGAAAAGTGCCTGCTGCCAGCGCTACGGTGGCTGCCAACAGCCGGCGACGGCTCGCAAGAGTGGCGATTGTGTTGTGAAGTGTCACGCAATGTCTCCTGAGTTTTATTTAGTCAAAATTTCCAAGCGCACGATACCCTTGCCGCACCGCTTGCGCCTCGGTGTTATCCAGAGGACAGAGTGGTAATCGCACGTTGCACCAGAAATCGTCACCGGTTTGCTCGGCCAGCATGGTTTTGTAAACGCTCACAAAAGGCATGCCGGGCCGCACCGCCAGGAGCGCCAGCAACCCCGCCATGTTGGCGTCGTCACTCGCACTGACGCTGTGCGGCTTGTCAACGATGCGACGCATCAAGGCTGGTGCAATGTTGGACAGGCCGTTGATCGACCCGGCACCGCCAGCACACATCACCTGCGCCACGTGGGGCTCAGTGCCCACCAGAATGGAAAGCGTCGGAAAGGCTTTAACCAGAGCCATGGCGTGGCTCAGATCGCCGCCGCTGTCTTTGATGCCGACCACCTGCTGCGGATGCAGCGCCATCAAACGGGCGATCGCCGCATGCGAAAAGGCATAGGTACTCATGGCGGGAAAGTGGTAGAGCAACAGTTGCAATTGCGGGTCCGCAATACCTTGCACCGCTGCAGACACCATGCCCACTACGCCGTCGTCGCTGGGCTGGTTGAAATAAAAAGCCGGCATCAGCATCTGGCGTTTAACGCCCAAAGCAGCTGCGTGCCGGCCCAGCGCGATCACATCGCCCAAAGCCAGTGCCGTAATCGTCACAATCA
>CAIOLZ010000213.1 GCA_903859265.1 uncultured beta proteobacterium | reverse complement strand
CTCATGCCCTGCAATCATCCGCAGGGTGGTGCTTTTACCGCAGCCCGACGGACCCAACAGGCAGCAATAACTGCCGCTGGCAATGCGCAAATTGATGTTGTCAACCGCCGGCTTGCCCTCGCCATAGCGTTTTGTCAAAGCGACTACTTCGATGGCGGCAGGTGGCGGTACGGGCTCGTTCATGCCCGAACACCACGCAAAGGACGTGCCAGCTTTTTGTACGCAATTCGCTACCGGTTTGTATTCAATTTGCCCCAATGTTGTGCGCGACGCCCGGCTTCACGCGCCATGTCGCCACAAGATTGGTGCAACCGGCACGCGCACCAGTAAAGCCCTGGGCAATGGGCGGATTCAGACGCCGCGCGCCGCGTTCACACCGGCGCGCAAGGCCAGTAAATAGCTGTCTGCGCCAAAGCCGCAGATCTGACCGCGCACGATTTCGGCAAACACCGATTGATGGCGGAATTCCTCACGTGCGTGGATATTGGACATGTGCAACTCGACGATCGGACACGTCAGCACCGCCAGAGCGTCGCGAATGCCGTACGAGTAATGCGTCCAGGCACCCGCATTGATCAAGACCGCATCCACCTTGTCGAAAAAGGCCTGGTGAATGCGGTCACACATCGCACCTTCGCTGTTGGTCTGAAAGGACTCCACCTCCACACCCAATTCCCGTCCCAAGCCCACCAGGCTGGCATTGATTTCGTCGAGCGTTATGGTTCCATATTGGGCAGGATCGCGTTTGCCGAACATGTTGTGGTTGATGCCGTGGAGCATGAGGATTTTCATAGAGGCCTTTGGATTGCTGGAGTCGCAGACATGCAATTATGGACGGCGAAAACTGCGGGCAGCGCGGCCAGCGCCAGCGCTTAGAGGACCTCAAATACGCCAGCAGCGCCCATGCCGCCACCGATGCACATGGTCACGCACACGCGTTTGGCACCACGCCGCTTGCCTTCAATCAGCGCATGACCCGTGAGGCGCTGGCCGCTCACGCCGTAGGGATGGCCTACGGCAATCGCACCGCCGTTCACGTTGAGCCTGTCACCGGGAATGCCCAGCTTGTCGCGGCAGTAAATCACCTGCACCGCAAAAGCTTCGTTGAGTTCCCACAAGTCGATGTCGCTGACTTTGAGGCCCAGGCGGTCAAGAACCTTGGGTATGGCAAACACCGGGCCAATGCCCATCTCATCGGGCTCGCATCCAGCCACGGCAAAGCCCAGAAAACGCCCCAGGGGCTTCATGCCCTTTTGCTCGGCCAGCTTTTCATGCATGACGACGCAGGCACCGCCGCCGTCTGAAAACTGGCTGGCATTGCCGGCACTGATCAAGCCACCGGGCACTGCGGAGCGCAAGCCGCTGATGGCCTCCACCGTGGTACCGGGGCGGATGCCTTCGTCATCACTTACCGTCACTTTTTTGGTGATCAGTCCCATCACCTTGTCCGCCACGCCCATGGTCACGGTAATGGGCGCAATCTCTTCTTTGAATAGGCCTGCTGCCAGCGCCGCGCTGGCACGCTGCTGGCTGGCCGCACCGTACTCATCCATGGCTTCGCGGCTTATTTGATAGCGCTTGGCCACGTTCTCGGCAGTTTGCAACATGTTCCAGTAGATCTCGGGCTTGTGCTTGACCAGCCAGGGGTCAGACAGCATGTGCTGATTCATCTCCTGCTGCACGCAGGAGATAGCCTCGACACCACCGGCTACATACACATCGCCTTCGTTGGCGATGATGCGCTGCGCGGCGGTCGCAATGGTCTGCAGGCCCGAGGAGCAAAACCGGTTAATGGTCATGCCCGACACGGTCACGGGGCAGCCCGCGCGCAAGGCGATCTGGCGAGCTATGTTGGCACCGGTGGCACCCTCGGGCGTGGCACATCCCATGATGACATCATCGACTTGTGCGGCCTCAATGCCGGCACGTGCGATGGCATGCTCCACGGCGTGGCCGCCCAGGGTCGCGCCATGCGTCATGTTGAAAGAGCCCTTCCAGCTTTTGGCCAGAGGGGTGCGTGCGGTAGAAACAATTACGGCTGCGGTCATGGTGAAATCCTGGCGATGGGTTGAAACGGGGATTAGTTGAACTTCTTGCCTTCAGCGGCCAGGCGCGCCAGCAAGGGCGCGGGCTGCCAGAAGGCGGCATCGTCCAGCGGGTTCTGCGCAAAACGGTGCATGGCCTGAACGACGTTAAACAAGCCGAGTTCGTCGGCATAGTTCATCGGCCCGCCGCGGTGCGCCGGGAAACCATAGCCAAAGATATAAACGACATCGATATCGCTGGCCTTGTTGGCAATGCCCTCTTCCAGAATGTGCGCCGCTTCGTTGACCAATGCAAAGACCAGCCGCTGCACGATTTCCTCGTCCGAAATTTTGCGCGGGGTAATTCCGAGGCTCTTGCGGTGCGCCTCGATCATGGCAACCACTTCAGCGTTGGGGATGGCGTCACGTTTGCCGGCCACATAGTCATACCAGCCCGCGCCGGTCTTCTGGCCAAAGCGGCCTTTCTCACACAACAGGTCGGCAGTCTTGCTGTATTTCATGTCGGGCTTCTCTGCGTACCGGCGTTTGCGAATGGCCCAGCCAATGTCGTTGCCAGCCAGATCGCCCATACGAAACGGCCCCATGGCCATACCGAACTTTTCCATGGCTTTATCAACCTGCTCGGGCGTGCAGCCCTCGTCCAGCAAAAACCCGCCCTGACGCCCGTACTGCTCAATCATGCGGTTACCGATAAAGCCATCGCAAACACCCGACACCACGGCGGTTTTGCGGATTTTATTGGCCACGGCCATCACGGTTGCCATGACGTCTTTGGCAGTCTTTTCACCCCGCACCACTTCGAGCAGCTTCATCACGTTGGCCGGGCTGAAAAAGTGCAATCCCACCACGTCCTGCGGCCGTTGCGTAAACCCGGCAATGGCGTTGACATCCAGAGTGGACGTGTTGGAGGCGAGTATGGCGCCGGGCTTCATCACGCGGTCCAACTCTTTAAATACTGCTTGCTTTACGCCAATTTCTTCAAACACCGCTTCAATCACCAGATCCGCTTGACTCAAATCGTCATAGGACAAGTTCGTACTCAGAAGCGCCATGCGTTGTTCATATTTGTCTTGCTTGAGTTTGCCTTTTTTAACCTGCGCCTCGTAGTTTTTGGCAATGG
>CAIOLZ010000212.1 GCA_903859265.1 uncultured beta proteobacterium | reverse complement strand
CGCAGCAGCAACAGCGGCGACAAAATAAAGTAGCCGATCAGGCCAAAAAACGTGGAGCCGAACAGGCTGAACAACCCAAGACGGGATGTCCGCATGGTGAGGGCTTGGGAGTAGGTATTCATGGTGTGCGGGGGCGCAGCGCTCAAGCGCGCGCATCCAAAATCGCTGATGCCAGTTCGGCGAATCCGTTACCGCGCTTGGCCAGTGTCACATAGCGCGGCAGGTGCTTGAGTTGCGCCGCGCACTGGCGTATGTTGGCAACCCCGACGCTGTGCACCGCATTGGCGAACATGGCCTCATCGTTGCCGGAGTCACCGACAAAAACCCAGTGATCAAGCTCTTGAGTCAGGTCCCGACCGAATAGCTGTTGCACCGCCCAGCGCGCGCCCTGCCACTTGTCGAAGTGGCCAAAACATCCGTGAATGTGGATGCTGCTCAGATGGGTATGCATTCCCTCGCTACGCAAAATTTGCAGCACCTGTGCGACCTGTGCGTCGTTGAGGCTGACGAACTCTCGGTAATCAAACGCCAGATCCGTCTCGCGCCCGGCGCTGTCGCGCGTGCGTTGCACACCCGGTACCTCGGCGATCACGCGCTCCGCAATCTCGTCCATGCGCGCGCGGTTGTTTGCCCGGGTGACGGAGTCTTGCGGGTAGCGCACGTGCATGGCGCCTGAACCTGACGGCGCAGTGCTGTCCGGCAAAAACGCAGCCCCGCCGTTTTCCGCAACCAATGCGTCGGCCGGCCAGGCCGTCTGACCCGAATCAATATCACCGGTTGCAAACGGCCTGCACCAGCCAACGGGGCGGCCCGTGATGGGAATGACGTGCAGTCCGGCATCTTTCAACGCCCTCAATGCCTGCAGGGCCGCAGGCGCAATCGCGCCGTGCTCGGTCAGCGTGTCATCAATGTCCGTGAATACGCCGGTGATGCCGCGGCGTTGTTCCAGCGGCCACAGCGTCAAAGGAAGCATGACCCCATCGGCGGAGCTGGTAACACGGTCAGAGGCAATGTCGGAAGTCAAAGGTTGCAAGGTGGTCAAGACAGTGTTGTCCAGGCCTAACCGGCGCTTTGCAAAGCCAGTCCCGCGTGTTCGCGCAGCGGGTGGAAATGGATTTTGGGAAAGCGCTCCTGCGCCAGCCGCACGTCATAAGGGCTGGTACACAAATAGGCCAGCGTGTCAGCCGCATCGCGCGCCATGCGCTGCGGGTAGGCGTTGACAAACTCCTGCAACTCTTTGGGTGAGTCTGCGGTGATCCAGCGGGCGCCGGTGTACTGGCTGCCCTCCAGCCGGATATCGGCGTCGTACTCGCCCTTCAGGCGGTGTTGCACCACTTCAAATTGCAGTTGGCCGACGGCGCCGAGCAGCATGTTGCCGCCCATTTCCGGACGGAATACCTGTATCGCGCCTTCTTCGCCCAATTGCGCCAGGCCTTGTTGCAGTTGCTTGGTGCGCAGCGGGTTTTTGAGCACCACGGTCATGAACATTTCAGGCGCGAAAAACGGCAAGCCGGTGTACATCAGATTGACCGAACCGTCGGTGATCGTGTCGCCCAACTGCACACCGCCGTGGGTGGTAAAGCCCACGATGTCGCCGGCATAGGCTTCTTCCACCGCCTCGCGGCGCTGGCTCATGAAGGTGACCACGCTGGTAGGACGCAATTCTTTGGCGGTGCGCATGACCTTGAGCTTCATGCCCGGCGTGTATTTGCCGGACGCCATGCGCACGAAGGCAATACGGTCGCGGTGGTTGGCATCCATATTCGCCTGCACCTTGAACACCACGCCGCTGAAGGCGTCGTCTTCGGGTTGCACTTCGCGCACCACGGGCTGGCGATTGACCAGTGTTGTGCTGGTGCGGCTTTGCGGACTGGGCGCTAAGTCCACCAGCGCGTCGAGCACTTCCATCACGCCAAAATTGTTGACCCCGGAGCCGAAGAAAACAGGCGTTTGTTTGCCAGCCAGAAATGCCTCAAGGTCCCAAGCGGGCGAGGCGCCCGTGGCCAATTCCATGCTCTCGATCGCGTTGGTCCATTCCCGGCCGAAACGTTGCTCCAGCGAGCTAGCGTCATTGAGGGCGACGGTATCGAAATCCTGCGGTCGGCGCTCGCTGCCCGACTCGAAAACAGTCATCGCCTGCGTGCGTAAATTAATGATGCCGCCAAACGATTTGCCCTGGCCTACAGGCCAGGTCATGGGCACGCAAGGCATGCCCAGTTCGCGCTCAATCTCGTCGAGAATGTCCAGCGGCTCGCGCACCTCACGGTCCATCTTGTTGACGAAGGTGATGATCGGCGTGTCGCGCTGGCGGCAAACTTCAATCAGCCGCCGCGTTTGCGCCTCCACGCCGTTGGCGGCGTCAATCACCATCAGCGCCGAGTCGACCGCTGTCAGTACCCGGTAGGTGTCTTCGGAGAAGTCTTTGTGGCCAGGCGTATCGAGCAGGTTGATGACGTGCTCGCGGTACACCATTTGCATCACACTCGATGCCACTGAAATGCCGCGCTGCTTCTCGATTTCCATCCAGTCCGACGTGGCATGGCGGGTGGCTTTGCGCGCCTTGACCGAACCGGCAATCTGAATCGCGCCAGAAAAAAGCAACAACTTTTCTGTCAGCGTGGTTTTGCCCGCATCCGGGTGGGAAATGATGGCAAACGTGCGACGACGGCGGGTTTCGTCAAGAAAAGTCATGGGTGGGAAAGCTGCAAGCAGTGGTAGAGGCAAGAGGCGGGATTTTAGTGGTGCAAGCTTGAAAGGCTCGATGCCAGCCTTGCGATATATATTGCTACCAGTTCAGATCGGAAGCGCAGGGGCAAAAATAAAGCATCTGGTGCGTTGGCTTTTTATTGGAGCAGATCAACCATGGTTCGAACCGAGCGCCTGACGGCAAATCTTGAGGGCGAGTTTGTCGTTTTTCTGATTGGCATGCGCATTAACAACCCGCTGAAGTTTTACAAATGGTTGCCGGTGGTCAATGCCATGCCGAAAATGCTCAAAGAGCTGCAGAGCCAGCCTGAGCGCGGATTCATCCACGCGGAAATGTGGTTTGGCCGTACGACCATCATGGTGCAGTACTGGCGCTCGATGGAGCAACTGCTGGCATATGCCAAGGCCAGGGACTCGGAGCATCTGCCCGCCTGGCAAGCCTTCAACAAATCCATTGGAGCCGACGGTTCGGTGGGCATCTGGCACGAAACCTATGCAGTCTCGCCCGGTGCTTACGAAAGCGTTTATGTGAACATGCCGCGTTTCGGACTTGGAAGGGCCGGCACCCTGCAGCCCGCTACCGGCGGTAAACAATCTGCGGCGGGCCGGCTCGGCGCAAACAAGACCGCAGAATAATCTCGCGGGTATAATCCGTCGATCCGAGGAGCGTTGCAGTTCACGCAAAGTGAATGAGGCTCGGACCGAGTGGCCGAAAGCTGGTGCCACCGTATCAACGGCGCTCACCCACTGCAATGTCGGGTGAGCCCTACCCAGAGTTCAGCTGCAAGGCGGTGGTCTTTCAAAATTACTTTTTGGAGTGAACCATGAGCGTGTTGAAATTTGCCAAAACCGAAGACTACAAAATTGCCGACCTGAGCCTGGCGCAGTGGGGCCGTAAAGAGCTGACCATTGCCGAGACGGAAATGCCTGGTCTGATGGCTATTCGTGAAGAATTTGCCAAAGCGCAGCCGCTCAAGGGCGCGCGCATCACCGGCTCTCTGCACATGACGATCCAGACCGGCGTGCTGGTCGAAACGCTGCAAGCCTTGGGTGCAGAAGTGCGTTGGGCGTCCTGCAACATTTTCTCGACCCAGGACCACGCCGCCGCCGCCTTGGTGGCGCAGGGAACGCCTGTGTTTGCCTATAAAGGGGAGACGCTGACCGATTACTGGGATTACACCCACCGCATTTTTGAATTCGGCCCCAAAGGATCCAAAACCGAAGGCCCGAACATGATTTTGGACGACGGTGGCGATGCCACTTTGTTGATGCACTTGGGCGCACGTGCCGAGAAAGACATCAAGGTTTTGGCCAAACCCGGCAGCGAAGAAGAGATATGTCTCTTCAACTCGATTCGCGCCAAGCTCAAGGTCGATCCCACCTGGTACAGCCGCCGCCTGAAAAACATCATTGGCGTGACCGAAGAAACCACTACCGGCGTGCTGCGCCTGAACGAAATGTCGGCCAAAGGCACGCTGGCATTCCGCGCCATCAACGTGAATGACTCGGTGACCAAGAGCAAATTCGACAACCTCTACGGTTGCCGCGAATCGCTGGTGGACGCCATCAAGCGCGCCACTGACGTAATGATCGCCGGTAAAGTGGCTGTGGTTGCGGGTTACGGCGACGTGGGCAAGGGTTCCGCACAAGCCTTGCGCGCTTTGAGCGCCCAGGTGTGGGTGACCGAGATTGACCCCATCAACGCCCTGCAGGCCGCGATGGAAGGCTACAAAGTGGTGACCATGGAATACGCCGCTGACAAGGCCGACATTTTTGTATCCGCCACCGGCAACAAGAATGTGATTACCTACAAGCACATGGCTGCCATGAAGGACCAGGCCATTGTGTGCAACATCGGTCACTTCGACAACGAAATCGACGTCGCATCCCTGGAAAAACTGAAGTGGGAAGAAATCAAGCCACAAGTGGACCACGTCATTTTCCCGGCCACCAAAGGCAAAGGCGCCAAGCCGGAAAAACGCATCATCCTGTTGGCCAAGGGCCGCTTGGTGAATCTGGGTTGTGGCACCGGCCACCCCAGTTTTGTGATGTCCTCGAGCTTCGCCAACCAGACGATTGCGCAGATCGAACTCTTTACCAAGCAAAAAGAATACAAGCCGGGCAAAGTGTATGTGTTGCCCAAGCACCTCGATGAGAAGGTTGCCCGTTTGCACCTGAAAAAAGTGGGTGCCCAACTCACCGAGTTGACTGACGAGCAGGCTGCGTACATCGGTGTCAGCAAGGCCGGCCCGTACAAAGCCAACACCTACCGTTATTGACCGGATCGCTGCATGCGGATTGACCAATTGCTGGTGCAGCGTGGGCTGGCCAGCACGCGCTCCCAGGCGCAGCGCCTGATCGCTGACGGGGTGGAGTGGCGGTTGGGTGATTCCTGGCGTCGGGTTGCAAAAAACGGCGATGAGGTGGCACCCGACGCAGAGATTCGCTTGCTGGATGATTCCGAGGCGCGCTACGTTTCGCGCGGCGGACTCAAACTGGAGGCGGCACTCAAGACAATTGGTTTGTCTGTAGCGGGTCTGGCCTGTCTGGATGTGGGGCAGTCAACCGGCGGTTTCACAGATTGCCTG
>CAIOLZ010000211.1 GCA_903859265.1 uncultured beta proteobacterium | reverse complement strand
TTTCTTTCAAAATCAAATAAATAAACCGGAAATCTTTTGCACTCGCAGGGGTGCTGGCATTAGTTAAAACTATTCTCAAGGAAGGGGGTTTTTTTGGTCACGTAATCCAGTGCCACCAGCGTTTCCAGCAACGCCTTCATGTGACGCAAAGGCACGGCATTCGGCCCGTCGCTCAGCGCTTTACTGGGGTCCGGGTGGGTTTCCATGAACAGTCCGGCCACGCCCACTGCGACCGCAGCCCGCGCCAGCACGGGCACCATCTCACGCTGGCCGCCGCTGCTGGTGCCCTGTCCCCCCGGCAACTGCACCGAATGGGTGGCATCAAACACCACGGGAGCCCCGGTTTCACGCATGATGGAAAGCGACCGCATGTCGCTGACCAAGTTGTTGTAGCCAAAGCTGACACCGCGCTCACAGGCCAGAAAATTGTCTTCGTCGAGGCCGGCAGCCCGGGCCGCGGCGCGGGCCTTGTCAATCACGTTTTTCATATCGCCAGGCGCCAGAAATTGCCCCTTTTTGATGTTGACGGGCTTGCCACTTTGGGCGACCGCCTGAATGAAATCGGTCTGGCGGCATAAAAAGGCGGGCGTCTGCAAGACATCGACCACCGAAGCAACTTGCGCAATCTGGTCTTCTGAGTGAATGTCGGTCAGGATCGGGACGCCGAGTTCACGTTTAACCTTGGCAAGAATTTCCAGCCCTTTGTCAATGCCCGGCCCACGAAATGTGCTGCCGCTTGAACGATTGGCCTTGTCGAAACTGCTTTTAAAAATGAACGGAATTCCGAGCGCCGACGTAATTTCCTTGAGCGTGCCGGCGGTGTCCATCTGCAACTGCTCCGACTCAATCACACAGGGGCCGGCAATCAGGAAGATACGGTGATCCAGTCCGACATCAAATCCGCAAAGTTTCATGTCAGGCGACTTTCAGTGCTTTGCCCTGGCTTTGGTGGTCCATGGCGGCTTTGACAAAGGCATTGAACAATGGGTGCCCGTCCCAGGGCGTTGATTTGAATTCAGGGTGGAACTGCACGCCAACAAACCAGGGATGCACGCTCTGCGGCAACTCCACGATTTCAGTCAATTGCTCTCGCTGCGTGAGCGCTGAAATCACCAATCCTGCACTGCGCAGCCGGTCAAGGTAGTTCACATTGGCTTCGTAACGGTGGCGGTGGCGCTCGGTCACGATGTCGCCATAAATGGAATGGGCCAGCGTGTTCTTTGAGATGTCCGAGCTTTGCGCCCCAAGTCGCATGGTGCCACCCAAATCAGAGTTTGCATCGCGCGTTTTGATGGTGCCGTCGGCATCTTTCCACTCGGTGATCAAGGCGATCACGGGGTTGGACGTGAGTGGCTCGAATTCGGTACTGTTGGCGTCCTTGAGTCCAGCGACATGGCGGGCAAACTCAATCGTGGCCACTTGCATCCCTAGGCATATGCCCAAATAGGGGACCTTGTTTTCACGGGCAAACCGGGCTGCAGAAATTTTGCCTTCGATACCGCGTTTACCGAAACCTCCTGGCACCAGAATCGCGTCAAATTTGGCAAGTTGAGAAACGGTTTCGGAGGTGATCGTTTCCGAATCGATGTATTCGATTTTTACCTTGGCATGGTTCTTCATGCCCGCGTGGCGCAGCGCTTCGTTGAGCGACTTGTAGCTATCGGACAGGTCCACGTATTTGCCGACCATGGCAATAGACACTTCACCGCGCGGGTGTTCGGTCTCAAATACCAGATCGTCCCAGCGCTTGAGGTTGGCTGGCGGCGTGTTCAGCCGCAGCTTGTCGCAAATCAGTCCGTCCAATCCTTGCTCATGCAGGATACGCGGCACTTTGTAGATGGTGTCCACATCCCACATCGAGATCACACCCCATTCAGGCACATTGGAGAACAAAGAAATCTTGGCGCGCTCATCGTCAGGTACGGGCCGGTCAGCACGGCAAATCAGCGCGTCGGCCTGAATGCCAATTTCGCGCAACTGTTTGGCAGTGTGTTGCGTCGGCTTGGTTTTCAACTCACCCGCAGCAGCAATCCATGGCAGGTAGCTCAGGTGCACAAACGCTGTGTTGTTGGGCCCGAGCTTGAGACTCATCTGCCGCACCGCTTCAAGAAACGGTAATGACTCGATATCTCCAACGGTGCCGCCAATTTCAACAATGGCGACGTCAACCGCATCGGGCTCTCCGAACCGCGCACCGCGTTTGACGAATTCTTGAATCTCGTTGGTCACGTGCGGGATCACCTGCACGGTTTTTCCGAGGTAGTCACCGCGACGCTCTTTGTCGAGCACGCTTTGGTAAATCTGGCCGGTGGTGAAGTTGTTGGATTTGCGCATGCGCGTTTCAATGAAACGCTCGTAATGGCCTAAGTCCAAATCGGTTTCGGCTCCGTCATCGGTCACGAAAACCTCGCCATGTTGCAGGGGCGACATGGTGCCAGGGTCAACGTTGAGATACGGGTCGAGCTTGATTAAAGTGACTTTGAGGCCTCGCGATTCCAAAATCGCAGCTAAGGAGGCTGAGGCGATTCCCTTGCCAAGGGAGGACACCACACCGCCGGTGACGAAGACAAATTTGGTCATGTCAGGGGCGAACGTGTGAGGTTCGTAGAGGTGGTAAAGCCAGATTATAGGCGTCTGCTACATTGCATCCCACGTCGGTCTGACGACCCTATCAACTTCTTCAGGAATGTGCCGGTAAAAGCATGGATCTCAAGGGAAAACATATTGTTTTGGGTTTGACGGGCGGCATCGCCTGTTACAAGTCCGCAGAGTTTTGTCGTGGCCTCATCAAAGAAGGCGCAACGGTCCAAGTCGTAATGACCCAGGCCGCCGGCGAGTTCATTACGCCGGTCACGATGCAGGCCCTCAGCGGTCGCCCGGTGTTTGATTCGCAATGGGACGCTCGTGCACCCAACAACATGGCACACATCGGTCTGAGCCGCGACGCAGATGCTATCGTCGTCGCTCCGTGCAGCGCCGACTTCATGGCCAAATTGGCGCAGGGCAGGGCGGACGACTTGCTGAGCCTGATGTGCCTGGCAAGGCCCGCGGCCTCGGTGCCCCTGCTGCTGGCTCCGGCCATGAACCGCGAGATGTGGATCCACCCGGCAACTCAGCGCAATCTGGCGCTGCTCAAGGCCGATGGTGCAACGCTGTTCGACGTGGGAAATGGTGAGCAGGCATGTGGTGAAACCGGTGACGGCCGCATGCTCGAACCGCAGGAATTGTTGCAGGACCTGATAGCATTTTTTCAACCCAAACGGATGGCCGGCCACCACGTGCTGGTGACGGCAGGCCCAACGTTTGAAGCCATTGATCCGGTGCGAGGTATCACCAACCGGAGCAGCGGAAAAATGGGTTTTGCGATTGCTCGCGCGGCGCGCGAAGCGGGCGCCGAGGTCAGCCTGATTGCCGGTCCGGTGGGCCTTCCAACACCGCGTGGAGTCACGCGCATTGACGTAACTTCCGCGCAAGAAATGTTTGATGCAACGCTGGCGCAGGCCGATCAGGCCAGCGTATTTTTTGCTACTGCAGCGGTTGCCGACTGGCGCCCAGCCACTGCTGCAGACCGCAAGATCAAGAAGGATGGGTCGGGCGACATTGCGGCGATGGAATTCGTAGAAAACCCGGACATTCTTGCGGCCATGGCGCAACTGCCCAGGGCTCGGTCCGGGCATTTGTTTTGTGTGGGATTTGCGGCCGAAAGCCACGACTTGCTGGCGCATGCCAGTGCCAAACGGCTGCGCAAGGGTGTGCCGGTACTTGTTGGAAATATTGGCCCGGCCACCTTCGGCCAGGATGACAACGCGTTGTTAATCATTGATGCACAGGGAACACAGGAAATGCCGCGCAACAACAAGATGGCTTTGGCGCGGGCACTTATCGAGAACATCGCGATGCGGCTGGAGAAATCATGAAGATCGACGTAAAAATCATGGATCCCAGATTGGCAGGAAACTTGCCGGCCTATGCAACGCCGGGCAGTGCCGGACTGGATTTACGGGCCTGTCTGGACGTGCCGTTGGTGCTGGCACCCAATGCATGGCAGCTTGTGCCCACCGGAATTGCGATTTATTTGCAGGACCCAGGCTATGCTGCTCTAATCCTGCCGCGTTCCGGCCTGGGCCACAAGCACGGCATTGTGCTTGGCAATTTGGTAGGGCTGATCGATAGCGACTACCAGGGGCAGTTGATGGTCAGCGCCTGGAACCGCAGCAGCACCGAATTCACCATCGAACCTATGGAGCGCATTGCCCAGTTGGTCATCGTGCCGGTGGTGCAAGCCCAGTTCAATGTGGTCACTGAATTTGCGGCGTCCCAGCGCGGAGAAGGCGGTTACGGCTCCACCGGCAAGACCTAGGCCGGCCCCCATGGCCTAGTGCAGGGTGTCGTTGCCAGGCGCTGTGTCGTGGATACCCTGAATACGGAAAAAGCCGGTGCCCAGCGTGCCACTGTCGATTTCCGCGTCGGTGGCTTCGCGAACGTGTTCCACGGTCAGACTGATGCGGATAGCGATGCCAGCGAGCGGATGGTTTCCATCCAGAACAACATGCTCCGGATAAATGTCGGTCACCGTGTATATCGCGTCCTTGGGGGCGTCCGGGTTACAGCCGGACGGCAGGGCAAAGCCCTCCATGGTCAGTCCGGTTTCAAGCTCTGCTGGAAACAGGCTGCGTTTTTCCAAAAAAATTAACTGGTCATTGAAGTCCCCGAAAGCCTGCTCGGGTTCAATTTGCAGCTCAATTTTCGCGCCTGCCAGGTAGCCTTGGAGTGCGTCCTCAATCACCGGCAGCAGGTCTTTGCCACCGATCAGGAACTCAACCGGCTCGTCGAGTACGTCCAATGTTTCGCCCAATGTGTCTTTCAGCGTCCAGGTGAGGGCAACGACGCAATGCTTTGTGATTTCCATGCAGAATTGTCCCATGAACATCCACGAACCCCTCACCTTGCTCGGCGGCCTTTCGCCTGCAACGTTTATGCGCCGTCACTGGCAGAAAAAGCCGCTGCTCATTCGTGGTGCCATTGCGGGCTTCCAACCCATTCTGCAGCGCGGCGAATTGATCGATCTGGCGGCACAGGACGATGTCGAGTCTCGCCTGGTTGCGCAAACGAACGTTGACGGCAAGGGCCGTTGGCGTTTTCGACATGGGCCATTCACGCGCAAGATGTTGCCGCCGTTCAAGCAACCGGCGTGGACCTTGCTGGTGCAGGGGGTGGATGGGCACGATGCGCGTTTGCACGACTTGATCAACCAGTTCCGGTTTGTGCCCGATGCCCGACTGGACGATCTGATGATCAGTTATGCAAGCGATGGCGGAGGCGTCGGCCCACATTTCGACAGCTATGATGTTTTTCTCTTGCAAGCCCAGGGGCGCAGGCGCTGGAAGATCGGTCGGCAAAAAGACCTTCGTCTGCTTCCTGACATGCCTCTGAAGATACTGGCACATTTTGAGCCCGAGCAGGAGTTTGACCTGGAGCCTGGCGATATGTTGTATTTGCCGCCGCGTTATGCCCACGACGGCATTGCAATGGGTGAATGCATGACTTATTCGATCGGCTTTCGCTCCCCGGCACAAACCGAGCTGGCACGCGAAATCTTGCAACGGCTCGCTGAGCATGCCGAAGAGGATGTCAAGCCCGCGGTGTACGCGGACCCCGACCAATGCGCTGTGGATGCGCCGGCCCGAATTCCCCGGGATCTGGTCGCCT
>CAIOLZ010000210.1 GCA_903859265.1 uncultured beta proteobacterium | reverse complement strand
ACTTTCGAGCCGGCAGGGATGTTTGGGCACGAGGTGTATTTTGACTCGCTGACCATGTTCGTTTTCTTTCTGCTGACCGGGCGCTGGCTGGAGCTGCGCATGCGCGACCGCACGGCTGGTGCACTCGAAGCCTTGATGAACCGCTTGCCCGACAGCGTTGAGCGATGCACCCCGTCGGGACGCTTTGAGCGCGTTGCTGCGCGCCGACTGGTTCCGGGAGACCTACTGCGGGTGCACCCTGGTGAGGCCTTTGCCGCCGACGGGGTTGTCCAAAGCGGTCATACCCAGGTGGACGAGTCGCTCCTGACCGGCGAGTCGCGGCCGGCTGCGCGTGTGGTCGGGGATACCGTCGTTGCAGGAAGCCAGAATCTTGCTGCCACGGTCACCGTGCGGGTGCAAACCGTAGGTGAGAAGACCCGCTTTGCCCAGATTGTGGCTTTGATGGAGGGAGCGAGCGCCACAAAACCGTCGCTCGCCCTGATGGCAGACCGGCTGGCCAAGCCATTTTTGCTTGCTGTGTTGCTGGCTGCGTTTGGCGCCTGCGCCTGGTGGTGGCCCGTCAGCCCGGAGCATGCGTTGATGGTGGCGGTCGCGGTTCTGGTGGTGACTTGCCCCTGCGCCCTGTCACTGGCAACCCCGGCTGCCATGCTGGCCAGTGCCGGCGCGATGGCCAAAAACGGTGTGCTGGTGCGCAATCTGAGCGCGCTGGAATCGCTGGCCGGAATCGACACTTTTGTCTTCGACAAAACCGGAACATTGACGCTGGATGCTTTGGCATTAATGGACATCCAGGTGCGCGAGGGCGTTGCGCAGGAGGACGCCTTGACGATGGCCGGCGCTCTGGCGCAGCGCTCTTTGCATCCGGTTTCCCGTGCATTGCACAAGGCCGCGTCGTCTGGTTCATGGCGCTGTGAAGGCATTAAGGAGCAGGCTGGTGCGGGCATTTCAGGTCTGCTCCAGCGGGAGCGCTCGGATGGCAGCAGGGAAGAGGCTTGGCTGCGACTTGGCTCGCATGCCTTCGCCGCGGTGCCCGAAACCGCGAACCACGAAGGCCACCGGCTCTGCGCGTATTTGAGTGATGCCACGGGCTGGCTGGCCACCTTTTCGTTTCAGGAAGAACTCAGGTCAGAGGCCCGCCTGGCGATTGAAAAGCTGCGCGCCAATGGCGTGGATGTCCAAATGCTTTCTGGCGACGAGCCGCGCTCGGTCGCCCGGGTCGCTGCGGCGCTGGGCATTTCACAGGCGCAAGGCGGTTGTTCACCCTCGGACAAGCTTACTGCCCTGCGGGGTTTGCAACGCGCGGGCCATAAAGTCGCCATGGTGGGTGACGGTCTCAACGACGCACCGGTGCTGGCCGGTGCCGATGTGTCCTTTGTCTTCGGTAACTTGGTGCCGGTGGCGCAGGCGCGTGCCGATTTTGTCGTGCTTGGCGGAAATTTGATGGCGGTGGTCAATTGCCATGCGCGTTCACGCAAGACGATGGCGGTGGTGCGTCAAAACCTTTGGTGGGCCTTGCTTTACAACGCGGCGTGCGTGCCGTTGGCTATTGGCGGCATGCTGCCGGCCTGGCTGGCCGGGCTGGGGATGGCCGCAAGCTCTTTGGTTGTGGTTTGTAATGCATTGCGGCTCGCAGCGAGGCATTAAGGGCACGGCATGGATATTTTGTATTTGTTGATTCCGCTCTCGGTGGTGCTGGTGTTTTTTATTCTGGGCGGGCTCTGGTGGGCCGTCCACCGTGGTCAGTTCGAGGATATTGAGGCGGAAGGGGAACGAATTCTGAAAGATTGAGCCTTTAACTTGCAGGCTTTTGACTTTGGTCAACCCGATGTGAAAGCAGGGACACGAAACTTCACGCAGCGTTCATTTAGAAGAGGTAAATATGGAATTTCCAAACCGGTTAGCTGACCGTTATAACGATACGGTTGTTCGGCAGTTCGCGGTCATGACCGTGGTCTGGGGGGTCGTGGGGATGTTGGTCGGCGTCATCATTGCCGCCCAGCTCGCCTGGCCGGAGCTCAATTTTGGGATTCCGTGGCTGACGTATGGCCGCTTGCGACCGTTGCATACCAACGCGGTGATTTTCGCGTTCGGCGGTTGCGGTTTGTTTGCATCGGCTTATTACGTGGTGCAGCGAACCTGTCAGGTGCGCATATTCAGCGACAAGCTTGCAGCCTTCACTTTTTGGGGTTGGCAACTGGTCATTTTGTGTGCAGCGATCTCGTTGCCGCTGGGTTACACCCAGGGTAAGGAATATGCGGAACTGGAGTGGCCTATTGACATTCTGATCACGCTGGTCTGGGTATCTTTCGCGGTGGTGTTTTTTGGCACGATCGGGACCCGAAAGGTGCGCCATATTTATGTCGCCAACTGGTTTTTCGGTGCCTTCATCATCGCGGTGGCAATTTTGCATCTGGTCAACAGCGCAGCGATTCCGGCCAGTTTCCTGAAGTCCTATTCGGCATATGCCGGTGTGCAGGATGCGATGGTGCAGTGGTGGTATGGCCACAATGCCGTGGGCTTCTTCCTGACTGCCGGCTTTTTGGGGATGATGTATTACTTCATTCCCAAGCAGGCGGAGCGTCCGGTGTACAGCTACCGCCTCTCCATCGTTCACTTCTGGGCGCTGATCTTCACGTACATGTGGGCGGGCCCGCACCATCTGCATTACACCGCCTTGCCGGACTGGACGCAATCGGTTGGCATGGTGTTTTCGCTGGTGTTGCTGGCGCCAAGCTGGGGTGGCATGATCAACGGCATCATGACCCTGTCAGGCGCCTGGCACAAACTGCGCGACGACCCGATATTGCGTTTCCTGATCGTGTCGCTCTCCTTTTACGGCATGTCCACGTTTGAAGGTCCGATGATGTCGATCAAGACCGTCAACGCACTGTCGCACTACACCGACTGGACGATTGGGCACGTGCATTCCGGGGCGCTAGGCTGGGTTGGCCTGGTCACCATGGGTTCGATGTATTACCTGATCCCCCGGCTCTTTGGCCAGAAGCAGATGTATAGCGTCAAAGCCATTGAGGTGCACTTCTGGACGGCGACCATCGGCATTGTGATTTATATCGCCGCAATGTGGATTGCCGGTGTGATGCAGGGGCTGATGTGGCGCGCGATCAACCCGGATGGCACGCTCACCTACACCTTTGTCGAGGCGGTGAAGGCTACCTATCCGTTCTACGTGCTGCGCCTGTTGGGCGGATTGCTTTACCTCGGTGGCATGCTGATCATGTTGTGGAACACGCTCATGACGGTGACTTCGGGCCGTGCCGTGAGCGTGAGCGTCCCCACCACCGTGGCCCATGCGTAAAGGAAATTCAAACCATGTCCAATAACAATTCCGGCCTGTCTCACGAAAAGATTGAGACCAGCAACTTTTTGATGATCGTGCTGATTTTGATCGTGCTGCTTGCAGGTGGCATGGTGGAAATCGTGCCACTGTTTTT
>CAIOLZ010000209.1 GCA_903859265.1 uncultured beta proteobacterium | reverse complement strand
CGCAACTTGCCGGTTCATTTGCTGACAGAGTTGGTTAAACAACTGCCCGATGGTGTGTTCCTGTCCAAGATGGTGCAGCTTGACCAGTCCGTGACGCTCACCGGCACGGCGCAGTCCAACGAGCGGGTGTCCGAATTGCTTCGCAATCTTTCCAACAACACGCCTTGGTTTGCAAAACCTGAGTTGGTGGAAATTGTTTCTGGTAGTTTGGCGATATCCCCCCGTGAGCAAAAGCGGGTGGCCAATTTCGTGATCCGTGTCAAGCTGGTGCGATCCAGTGAAGCTGAAAAGCCATCTGCCCCGGCAAGCGCTGCGTCTGGTGTTGCGAGCGTTCCCGCCGCAGCAGCCAGCGTCACATCGGCCAAGAAATAGCGGTAAAGAAAATGGCAACCAAGCTTTCCACCTCTATCGATTTCGCGCAATTACAGGCAAAAATCAAAAGCCAATTTACGGATCTCGATCCCAAGGATCCTTCGCTTTGGCCACCGGTACCGCGATATGGTTTGTTTGTTGTGACCGCCCTTGTGGTGGTTGTCGCGTTATGGTTCGTCTGGCTCAGCGGGTCTCAGGAGGCCCTGCACGCCGCTGAGGCACAGGAGTTAAAACTGAAAGAGGATTACCAGTCCAAATTGACCAAGGCTGTCAATTTGGAGGTCCTCAAGAAGCAGCGTGAGCAGGTCCAACAGTATGTAACGCAGCTAGAAAAGCAACTTCCGAGCAAGGCTGAGATGGACGCGCTGCTTTCAGATATCAATCAGGCGGGCTTGGGGCGCAGTCTGCAATTTGAGCTTTTCCGCCCCGGTCAAATTGCGGTAAAGGACTATTACGCAGAGTTGCCAATCGTCATCAAGGTGACCGGGCGGTACCACGACATTGGTGCCTTTGCGTCCGATATTGCGAACCTCTCGAGAATTGTCACGCTGAACAATCTCACGATTACGCCCAAGACTGACGGAACACTCTCGCTGGATAGTACGGCCAAGACTTTCCGCTATCTGGACCAGGACGAAGTCGCTGCGCAGCGCAAAGCGACCACGCCTAAAGGGGCTAAAAAATGAAGCTTGATGCTCTTATTTTGGCTGTTGTTACGGTGGCACTGCTGGCTGGTTGCGGCGCCTCGAAGGAGGACGATATTCGCCAATGGCTGGTGGAACAGCGCAACCAGACGCGGCCGCGTGTAAAGCCTATTCCCGCGCCGAAACAATTTGTTCCAGAGCAATATACCAACGCAACCGCCATTGAGCCGTTTAGCAACCAGAAGCTCACGCAGGCGCTTAGCCGCGATTCTGCGCAGTTGGCGTCCAACGGGGCGTTGGTAGCGCCGGAATTGGCGCGTCGCAAAGAACCACTGGAAGCTTTTCCGCTCGACGGCATGGCGCTCGTGGGAAGTCTCGTGAAGGCCGGACAGCCGGTCGCGCTTCTCAAGGTTGAAAATTTACTCTACCAGGTGAAGCCGGGCAATTATCTGGGTTTGAATTACGGCAAGGTCACAAAAATCACCGAGACCGAAGTCACGATACGGGAAATTGTGCAAGACGCGGTTGGCGAGTGGGTTGAACGCGTTGCAACCCTCCAGTTGCAGGAGAAATCAAAATGAAAAGTCAGCGTTCTGAATTGGGACAACCCATGTTGAAAAAGTTTTTTTTAGGCCTAGCCGTTGGTTTTATTGCAATTGCGGCCCATGCGCAAAATGCAATTGAGGCGGTCACAGGTTCGCTGCAGGGGGGCGCAGAAGTTGTCCGGGTTGACCTTACCAAGGCGCTGGATGCGGTTCCTACAGGATTTGCGATTCAGTCTCCGGCCCGTATCGCGCTTGATTTTCCCGGCGTTACCAATTCGATGGGACGTTCAACGGTTGAAGTGAATCAGGGTAATTTGAAGTCGATCAGTGTTGTTCAAGCGGGGGACCGCACCCGCGTGGTTTTGAACCTTAAGCAAGCCGCAGCTTACAAAGCTGAAATCAAGGGTAAGTCGCTGTTTGTGGTGCTGGAGTCGTCGGTCAGCGCCGGGGGACCGGCTACGGGTGGAGCAACGTTTGCAGAAAACCGCAACCGGGATTCTGCACCGATCAAAGATCTGGACTTCCGCCGCGGAACTGATGGAACCGGCCGTGTCATCGTCACGCTGCCCAACAATCAGGTCGGTGTCGATATTCGCCAGCAGGGGCAGACGCTGGTGGTTGAGTTTATGAAGTCCACGTTGCCCGAGGGACTTCGCCGTCGCCTGGATGTCGCCGACTTTGGAACACCGATCAAGACCATCACGACGGTGCAGTCGGGTGACAAAGTCCGCATGGTCATTGAGCCTACAGGTCAGTGGGAACACAGTGCCTACCAGAGTGACGACCAATTCGTGGTGGAAGTCAAGGAGGTCAAAGTTGACCCCAAAAAGCTCACGCCGGGCACCGGCTACAACGGCCAGAAGTTGTCTCTAAATTTTCAAAACATTGAGGTGCGCTCCCTGTTGCAGGTGATTGCGGACTTCACCAACTTCAACATCGTCACCTCGGACTCTGTGACGGGTGCAGTCACCTTGCGCTTGCAGGACGTCCCATGGGATCAGGCCCTGGACATCATTCTTCAGGCGAAAGGCCTTGGCATGCGCAAGAGCGGCAATGTCATCTGGGTCGCGCCCAAGGATGAAATAGCATCCAAGGAAAAGCTGGATCTGGAGTCGATGGTGGCAGTGCAGGGGCTTGAACCCTTGAAGACGCAAAGCTTTCAGATGAACTATGCCAAAGCGACCGACGTTGCCGCGCAACTCTCTGGCGGCGGTGCTTCGGGAGGTGGCGGTTCAACTGGTACCGGCAATAGTGCACGAATTCTGAGCGCGCGGGGTAGCGTGATTGCAGAACCCCGTACCAACCAATTGTTTGTGACGGACATTCCTGCCAAGCTCGAACAGGTGCAGCAAATGGTGGCCAAACTGGACGTCTCAGTTCGCCAGGTGTTGATCGAGGCCCGCATCGTTGAAGCTACGGACACATTTGGAAAGTCCCTGGGCGTAAAACTTGGCGGCTCCAGTACCGGAGCCAATGTCGGTATTAACGTGTACGGCAGTCCCAGTACCAGCGGTGCTACGACACCTAACTTGACAACCAGCAACTTTATCAATTTGCCCTCAACGGGTGTCAGTGGTATCAACACACCCGCTGCGTTGGCGTTATCCATTTTTGGATCCTCGGCCAGTGAGGTGCTGAATCTTGAAATCTCTGCGCTTGAGGCGGATGGACAGGGTAAAACCATTTCCAGCCCGCGGGTGGTGACGGCTGACCAGGTCAAAGCATTGGTTGAGCAGGGAACAGAACTGCCTTATCAGGTCGCTTCATCCAGCGGCGCAACTTCCATTGCCTTTCGCAAGGCCAATTTGAAACTGGAAGTCACGCCGCAAATCACACCGGAAGGCAACATCATTCTCACACTCGACGTCACGAATGACACGGTCGGTCAATTGACGCCAGCCGGCTACGCGATCAATACAAAGCATATTCAGACGCAGGTACTCGTCGAGAATGGTGGAACGGTTGTTATCGGCGGCATATTTACACAGGATGACTCTGACACCGTGGCGAAGGTCCCATTTTTTGGCGACTTGCCTGGCGTTGGCATGCTGTTTAGGCAAACTACCAAGACGACTTCCAAGCAGGAGATGCTGGTTTTCATTACACCCAAAACGCTGGCTGAACGCGCAATCGCCAATTAAACTACCCCTTTGTCTCATCGGGTGTTAAATTCAATTGCTCTTAAGTCTGGTTGGGCTGCCTGGCTCCGGAAAAACTACGGTCGGCCGTCAACTTGCGCGGCGGCTGAGGCTTCGCTTCGTAGATTCAGACCAGGCCATTGAATCCCGCCTAGGCTGCTCAATCCGGGAGTTTTTTGAACGCGAGGGGGAGCCTAGGTTTCGCGACATCGAGGCAGAGGTCATCGAAACCCTGATGCAGGACTGCGATTGCGTCGTTTCTACCGGGGGTGGCGCGGTGTTGCGAGAGGAGAACCGCAGGCACCTGCGGCAGCGCGGCAGAGTGATTTATCTCAAATCCACGCCAGAGGAACTGTTTCGACGCCTTCGCCACGATACCAATCGGCCCTTGCTACAGGTGTCCGATCCGATGAGCCGATTGCGGGAACTCTTCGAATACCGCGATCCCCTGTACTCCGAAGTAGCCCATTTCATTCTCGAAACGGGACGGCCGTCGGTGGCCTCCCTGGTGAACATGATCGTTATGCAACTGGAGCTGGATGGTCACAACGAGACCAGCCCCTACAGGGAAAAGGCATGAAAACCCGGCAAAACGGCGTACGTGCCAGGCCATGTTTCCGCAGTGCGACGACAGTGCTTGCCAACCGGACGCAATGGACCAGAACCGCATAAAGCGCTATTTGCCCTGGGTGGTAGCGACCGCGTTGTTCATGGAGCAACTGGATTCAACCATCGTGAATACCGCGGTGCCCTCCATGGCCGCGAGCCTTAACGTGTCCCCGCTGAGTTTGAAGGGCGTCGTTGCCAGTTACATACTGAGTCTGGCGGTCGGCATACCGCTGAGTGGCTGGATCGCGGACCGGTTTGGTACCCGCAGCGTGTTTGCGTGGGCTGTGGCTGTGTTCACGCTTTCATCCATCCTGTGCGGGCTTTCCGTCAGCGTTCCCATGCTGGTGGGCGCACGGATTTTGCAGGGCATCGGTGCCGCCATGATGATGCCGGTGGGCCGGCTTTCCATCATCCGCACCTTTGAGAAATCCGAGCTTCTGGTGGCGATGAATTTTGTTGTCATTCCGGCGCTGATTGGCCCCTTGCTGGGCCCTACCGTCGGAGGGCTCATCGTTCATTGGCTATCGTGGCGCGAGATTTTTTTCGTCAACGTGCCCGTTGGGCTGGCGGCACAGTGGTTGATCTACCGCTACATGCCCGACTACAAAGCTGAAACCCAACGCTCGCTGGACATTGTCGGCTTTGTGCTCTTCGGAACTGGAACCGCATTGCTGTCCTGGTTGCTGGAGGTCTTTGGGGAACATCAGATCAGCGGTGTCACCGCGCTGGTGTGGGGCATTGTTTCAGTGGCTTTGCTGGTGGGTTATGGCTTGCACGCCAGGCACACCGAGTTTCCATTGCTGCAACTGACGCTGTTCAAGGTGCGTACCTTTCGTATCTCGGTACTTGGCGGTTTTGTCACGCGCCTGGGTCTGGGGGGAATGCCTTTCTTGCTGCCCCTCCTTTACCAGGTGGGTATCGGCATGACGGCGTGGCAATCCGGATTGCTGATGATGCCTGCCGCCGCGGCCGCGATGTTCATGAAGTTTGTCGCGCCCAAAGTGTTGGCACGCTTTGGTTATCGCAGGGTGCTGATTGTCAACACCGTGCTGATCGGTTTAACGATTTGCATGTTCTCCCTGGTAACCGCCAGCACGCAGATCTGGCACCTGGTGTGTTTGGGCCTGACGCAAGGTTTCTTTAACTCCCTCCAATTCACGAGCATGAATTCGATGGCCTATTCGGATATCGAATCCAAAGACTCGAGCATGGCCAGCACCATCGGAAGCTCCATGCAGCAGCTGTCGATGAGCTTTGGACTGGCCTGTGGATCACTGGTTACGGCTTGGTATCTGGGGGACATTTCGCAAAACGACCGTCTTGCGGTGACAGGCGCACTACACCACGCCTTTGAGACACTCGGCGTTGTCACCGTTATCTCCTCGGTTTCTTTTTGGGCCTTGCGCGCGGGTGACGGAAGTGCTGTGAGTCAGGCCCATTGAGCGCCGGCGCCGTGCAGACGCGGCCTTGCCAATTGCCTCTAAACTTCGTCCCATGACGGCAAACCACTCGCACATTGTTCCCATTGATCTGGGGGAGCGCAGCTATCCAATTCTGATTGGCACCCATTTATTGCAGCAGGCCGAGAACTTTCGGGATTTGCCCAAAGCCAGCGCGGCAATGATAGTTACCAACACCACGGTCGGGCCTTTGTATGTTGAGACGTTGGCGCGCACGCTTTTGCCAATTTATGGCACGGTGCATAAGCTTGAGTTGCCTGACGGTGAAGAACACAAGCACTGGCAGACACTGAATCTGATTTTTGATGCATTACTGCGCAACGGTTGTGATCGCAAGACATTGGTATTTGCCTTGGGCGGCGGCGTGGTGGGTGACATGGCGGGTTTTGCAGCCGCTTGCTACATGCGTGGCGTTGCTTTTGTCCAGATTCCAACGACCTTGTTGTCGCAGGTCGATTCTTCGGTAGGCGGGAAAACCGGTATCAACCACCCGCTCGGCAAAAACATGGTGGGCGCGTTTTACCAGCCGCTCAAAGTCGTGTGTGACCTTGACACACTCGTCACATTACCAATTCGGGAGATCAGCGCCGGGCTGGCGGAAGTTATCAAATATGGGCCGATCGCTGACATGGTTTTTTTTGATTGGTTGGAGCAGCACATCGATCTCTTGATGCAGCGCGATATCCCCGCCTTGGCCCATGCAGTGCGCCGCAGTTGCGAAATAAAGGCCTGGGTAGTGGGGCAGGATGAGCGCGAGGGCGGGCTGCGCGCGATCCTCAATTTCGGCCATACGTTTGGCCACGCCATTGAGACCGGACTGGGCTATGGCGCCTGGCTCCACGGCGAGGCTGTGGGATGCGGCATGGTGAT
>CAIOLZ010000208.1 GCA_903859265.1 uncultured beta proteobacterium | reverse complement strand
TGGCTGAACTCGTAGGCAACCGCCTGCTCGTTGACAAAACCAACTAGGAAAATCCATGGAAATCGCAATCGTTATTTTGGTCATCGCTGTCATTTTTATTACCCGCTCGGTTAACGTCGTTCCGCAACAGCACGCCTGGGTGATTGAGCGCCTTGGCAAATACCACGGAACGTTGACGCCGGGGCTGAATTTTCTGGTGCCATTTGTTGACCGTGTCGCTTACAAGCATGTCCTGAAAGAAATTCCCCTGGACATCGCCAGTCAGGTCTGCATTACCCGCGACAACACGCAGCTGCAAGTCGATGGCATTTTGTACTTTCAGGTGACGGATGCGATGCGTGCCAGCTACGGCTCCAGCAATTACATCGTGGCTATTTCACAGCTGGCGCAGACCTCTTTGCGCTCAGTGATTGGCAAGCTGGAGCTGGACAAGACCTTCGAGGAGCGTGACATCATCAACGCGCAGGTGGTGGCTGCCATCGACGAAGCCGCCCTGAACTGGGGTGTCAAGGTATTGCGCTACGAGATCAAGGATCTGACGCCACCCAAGGAAATTCTGCATGCCATGCAGGCGCAAATCACGGCTGAACGTGAAAAACGTGCGTTGATTGCGGCGTCCGAGGGGCGCCGCCAGGAACAGATCAATATTGCGACTGGAGAGCGAGAGGCATTCATTGCGCGCTCAGAGGGTGAAAAACAGGCGGTGATCAACAAAGCCCAGGGAGAAGCCGCCTCCATTACCGCTGTCGCCGAGGCTACCGGTGCCGCCATTGAGCGTATTGCCAGTGCCATCCGCCAGCCCGGTGGCGAGCAGGCGGTGCAACTCAAAGTGGCAGAAAAAGCCGTCGAGGCATACGGCAAAGTGGCTGCCGACGCCACCACCACGCTGATCATTCCGGGCAATATGACCGAAGTATCCGGACTGATTGCAAGCGCCATGAAAATGGTCCAGACCGGAAAATAGGAGCCAGGGAACAGCTAGCGGGGTTCCAGCAACAACTCCCGTATCTCGGTAAGTTCTCTGCGCAACAGCACCAGGTGCACGGACTCCGATTCCTGAGTCTGTGCAACCAAGCTATCTTCAAAATCATCGATTTCATCGCCGTCGATTTCAAGAACGTCAACGCCATCGAGCATGACTTCGCCGTTGCGCTTTTTGTCGCGCTCGCTTTGCAGTACTTCCTGCATTTTGTTGCGCGCCCCGCTGATCGTGAAGCCCTGGTCGTACAGCAAATCACGAATCCGACGGATCATCAGCACTTCGTGGTGCTGGTAATAACGTCGATTTCCCCGGCGCTTCATGGGGCGCAGTTGCGTAAATTCCTGCTCCCAATACCGAAGCACGTGCGGCTTCACGCCGCACAAATCACTGACTTCACCGATCGTGAAATAGCGTTTTGCGGGAATCGGGGGAAGCGCATTCTCCATTGAAATCAATGCTCTACAGAAGAAACCGTAGAGGTTACTCTAAGTTTCTTCGGTATGCAAAGGGCATTTGTGTGCCCACACAAATAAAACAGTTGTGTGTGATTAAACAGACGCCATGGGTTTGGCGTCGTCTTGGATTTGTTCTTTGAGCTTGTGGCTGGCGTGGAAAGTCACCACCCGCCGGGCCTGAATCGGGATCGCCTCGCCGGTACGCGGATTTCGTCCCGGACGTGGCGCTTTGGTGCGAATCTGAAAGTTGCCAAATCCGGAGATTTTTACATCCACTCCCTCCACCAGGCTGCCAGAAACCAGATCGAAAAACGCATCAATCATGTCTTTGGATTCGCGTTTGTTAAGTCCGATTTGCTCAAACAGCAGATCTGCCAGTTGTGCCTTGGTCAGCGCCGGCGTCTCCAAGCTCTCGACTGAAAAGTCCATATCGCGTCCCTTGTTCCCGGTAAAAGCGTGCTCAAACGCGCAGACGCGCGTCAACGGATGCCACCAACTGGTCAACGATGGCCTTTACCGCAGCATCGATTTGATCCTCAGTCAGTGTCGCTTCATTGCTATTGAGCGTCAATCGAACGGCCAAACTCCGGTCGCTCGTGGCGTCCGGCGAGGGCGAGTCTTTGCCCTGTTTAGGTCTGTACACGTCAAAAAGACTGGCTTCGCGCAAAATACCGCCGGTGGGTGCAGCCCAAATTGCAGCCATCAAGGCCGAGTGGGTCACTGCGTCTTTGACGACCACTGCAATGTCACGCTGTACCGCCTGAAACTTGGCAACCGGTTCAAAAACCGGCACAGCGCGTTGCAAGACGGCATCCAAATCGAGTTCGAAGAGGATGGGCGCCACCGTAAGTTCATACGATTGGCGCCACTTCGGATGCAATTCGCCCAAAAAGCCCACCGCTTCATCACCGAGCAGCACCTTGGCGCAGCGTCCGGGATGCATGGCAGGGTGCTCAGCCGGCACGAACCGGGGTTGCAAGGGCGCAAACAAGGATTCGACATGGCCTTTGACGTCAAAAAAATCTACCGGTACATCCTTACGTCCCCACTGCAAAGGCTCAGAACTACCGCTGACCAAACCCGCAAGCCGCATCGGCTGATCGAATCCCTCGACGGTTGTATCGGTGCTTTTTACAGAGGCGTCACGCAGAAATACCCGTCCGATTTCAAACACGCGAACTCTAGTTGCCTTGCGCGACTGGTTGAATCGGACTACCTGCAACAAGGACCCCAGCAGGGATGAACGCATGACGCTCATTTGGCTGGCAATGGGATTAAGTAGTTTCACCGGATTTGCATTGCCGGACAACTCATGCTCCCAGCGCTCCTCCACAAAACTGAAATTGATCGTTTCCTGGTAACCCAGAGCAGCCATCGCGCGGCGCACCGCAAAGGGGCTGCGCCGGGTCTCCGGTCGAATTTTGGCTGTGATCGGGGCTAGTGGCGGGGTATGGGGCAAATTGTTGTAACCCACCATTCGCGCCACTTCTTCGATAAGGTCTTCTTCGATCTGCAAATCAAAGCGGTAGCTCGGCGGCGTTACCGTCACGGCGTTATCGCCTTGCGTGACCGGTAGTCCCAAACGCACCAGTACGTCGGTACATTGCTCTTGTGTTAGTGGCATTCCAATAATTTTTGAGGCGCGGGCGATTCGCATCGTGACCGGTTTCACGGCTGGAACGTTGGGTATCTGGTCGTCTATCGGCCCGCAGGTGGTTTGGGCGGTGCCACAAATTTCCAGTATCAGGCGGGTGATGCGCTCCAGATGTTCGACCGTGTTGGCAGGGTCAACGCCACGCTCAAAACGGTGGCCAGCATCGGTTGAAAAGTTGAACCGCCGGGAACGCCCGGCAATGGATTTGGGCCACCAGTATGCGGCTTCTACATAAATGTTGCGGGTATCGTCAGATACCGCACTGGCATCGCCGCCCATGATGCCGGCGAGCGATTCAACCGCACTCTGGTCTGCAATCACGCCCACGCTGCCGTCAATCGCCACGGTATTGCCGTTAAGCAACTTCAATTGCTCACCGTCCCTGCCCCAACGCACCTCCAGCGCGCCATCAATTTTATCGAGGTCAAAAATATGGGATGGACGACCTAATTCGAACATCACGTAATTTGATATGTCAACCAAGGCCGTTACGCTGCGCTGGCCTGAGCGCGCCAAACGGTCCACCATCCATTGGGGTGTTTTAGCCTGTGCATTGATGTTGCGGATGACGCGTCCCGAAAAACGACCACACAGATCAGGCGCCGTAATTTGGACCTTGAGCATGTCAGCAGTCGTTGCTGCCACCGGCGAAAATTGCAGCGGCTGCAACGCGGCACCCGTAAGGGCGGACACCTCTCGTGCCACCCCGTACACGCTCAAACAATGCGCCAGATTGGGCGTCAGCTTAAGGGTAAACAGCGTATCGTCGAGATTCAGGTAGTCGCGCACATTGCTGCCAAGAGGCGCATCGGCAGGCAATTCGAGCAGTCCGCCGTGGTCGTCGGACAGCTTCAATTCCCGCGCGGAACACAGCATGCCTGCGCTTTCCACGCCACGCAATTTGCCCACCTTGATCACAAAGGGTTTGCCATCCTCACCGGGCGGCAATTCGGCACCTACCAATGCGCAAGGCACGCGGATTCCAACCCGTGCGTTCGGCGCGCCACACACGATGTTGAGCAAGGCCTCGCCGCCCACATCGACTTTGCAAACCCGCAAACGGTCCGCATTGGGGTGTTGCACCGCCTCCTTGATTTCACCAATCACGATGCCGGTAAAGGGGGGGGCGACGGGTTTAAGTTCCTCGACTTCCAGGCCCGCCATCGTGAGCGTGTCGGCAAGTTCAGCCGTGGAGAGAGAGGGGTTGGAAAATGTGCGCAGCCAGGATTCTGAAAATTGCATGTTGTGCCCGAAAGGTCGTGGTCCGTTGTTCTTATTGAAATTGCGAAAGAAATCGCACATCGCCATCAAAGAACAGGCGCAAATCGTTGACACCGTAACGCAGCATGGTTAGCCGGTCAGGACCCATGCCGAAGGCAAAGCCAATGTATTTTTCCGGCTCCAGACCCATGTTGCGAATCACATTGGGGTGCACCTGACCCGACCCTGCGACTTCCAGCCAGCGACCCGATAACGGCCCGCTCTGAAACGCAATGTCGATCTCGGCGCTTGGCTCAGTGAATGGGAAGAAGCTGGGGCGAAAGCGCAGTACCAGATCGTCACTTTCAAAAAACGTACGGCAAAAGTCCGTGAATACAAATTTCAAATCCTTGAAGCTGACGTTCTCACCCACCCACAGGCCTTCGCACTGGTGAAACATCGGCGAGTGCGTCGCGTCGCTGTCAACCCGGTAGGTACGCCCGGGAGCGATGACCCGAATCTCCGGCATATCCCCTGAGAACAAGGCATCCCCATGAATGCCTGCCGCGGCGCGGTGCGCTTTGACATGCTGCACCGCGTAGCGAATCTGCATGGGGCTGGTATGGGTGCGCAACAGGTTGGGCGCAGCTTCGGAGCCACCTTCAACGTAGAAAGTATCGTGCATCGAACGCGCAGGATGGTCTTGTGGCGTATTGAGCGCGGTGAAATTGAACCAGTCCGATTCAATTTCAGGGCCCTGTGCAACATCAAAACCCATGGATCCAAAAATCGCCTCGATACGCTCCAGCGTCAAGGAGACCGGATGCAAACCGCCCTGCCCTGAGGTGCGCCCGGGCAGGCTGACGTCGAGGGCTTCGGCGGCTAACTGTGACGCCATTTCGGCGTCAGCCAGCGCCTGGCGGCGTGCCGCCAATGCCGCTTCAATAGCCTGTTTAGCAGCGTTGATGTTGGCGCCCAACGCCTTTTTTTCTTCCACACTGAGTGCGACCATACCTTTCATCAACTCGGTAATTTGGCCCGATTTGCCTAAAAACCGGGCTTTGGCATTTTCGAGGTCTGCGGGGGTCAAAGCACCAGCAAAGGCACTTTTGGCAGATGCAACGAGGTCGATCAAATCGTTCATGGAATAAAAATCTGTGGGGTTCAAATGAAAAAGGGCTAGCGCTTATACAGCTCTAGCCCTTATTTCCGGTGCGCCAGGCGCTATTGAAAAAGTAGCGTCTGACCGGAGATCAAGCAGCCAGCTTGGCCTTGACCTGCTCCACGATGCCCGCAAAAGCGGCCATGTCGTGAATGGCAATATCCGACAAAACCTTGCGGTCAATCTCGATATTGGCCTTCTTCAGTCCATTGGCGAACTGACTGTAGGTCATGCCGCACTGGCGTGCCGCCGCATTGATACGCGCAATCCACAACTGGCGGAACACACGCTTCTTGGTACGGCGGTCACGGTAGGCATACTGCCCAGCCTTCATCACCGCTTCTTTGGCGACGCGGAAGACATTACCGCGGCGACCGCGGAAACCTTTTGCAAGGGCTAAAACTTTTTTATGGCGGGCGCGAGCCGTTACACCACGTTTGACGCGAGGCATTTGATTACTCCTTGTTCGTCGTTAATTAAATACCACGGCCGGGAAGCATCTGTGCCATATGACCCATATTGGTCTCATGGACTCCAGTGGAACCGCGTAGGTGGCGTTTATTTTTGGTGGTCTTCTTGGTCAGAATGTGACGTTTGAAAGCTTGACCGCGTTTAACGGTTCCACCGGGACGAACGCGAAAGCGTTTTTTCGCCGCGCTCTTGGTCTTCATTTTGGGCATGTCAATGCTCCTTCTACTTTGTGCTCGTGAGGCGTCTGGAAGAAATTTCCAGCCTTGTTGGCCCCGAGCCACTTTTGTGGCGAGGTTGAAAGCTCACCACTTTTGTGGCGAGGTTGAAAGCTCACCACTTCGAAAAAGACCGATGACCAGACCGGTCCTTCTCCGATTAACTTGTCACTTCTGCCGCCTGTTTGGGTGCTGCGGCCGGCCTTTTGCGTCCCGGCGCGATCATCATCACCATTTGGCGACCTTCCAGTTTTGGAAACTGCTCCACCACAATCAAATCACCCAACTCATCGCGCATCCGCTGCAGCATCGCCAGCCCGATTTCCTGGTGGGTAATTTCCCGACCTCTGAAACGCAGAGTAATCTTGCATTTGTCGCCTTCGGCCAGGAAGCGCTTGATGTTGCGCATCTTGATGTTGTAGTCACCATCATCAGTACCGGGGCGAAACTTGATTTCCTTGATTTCGATGACCGTCTGCTTGGCCTTCGCCTCCGCCGCCTTCTTTTGCTCCTGGTACTTGAATTTGCCGTAGTCCATCAATCGGCACACAGGCGGGTTGGCGGTGGCAGCAATTTCAACCAGATCAACATCGAGCTCACCCGCTTGGCGCAAGGCCTCCATCAGGCTTACCACTCCGAGGGGTTCGTTGTCGGGCCCGGTAAGGCGCACCTCAGGGGCCATGATTTCCCGGTTTAAACGGTGTTTGCGTTCTTCACGCTGACGGCGGTCACGAAATTCAGTAGCGATGGTTCATTCCCTCACAATATCTTCCACGTTCACGTGGCAATAGCTCTTGTCGGGTGCGTGCAAGGCAAAGTACACCTTTAAGCACCAACAAACGCTGATCCTCAGAAAGTTGACTTACCAGCAATGTCCGCCGAGATTTTTTGCACAAAGGCATCGATTGACATTGCACCGAGGTCTTGACCACCCCGGGCGCGCACTGCAAGAGCACCTGCTGCCATCTCCTTGTCGCCTACGACAACCAGATACGGCAGCTTTTGCATCGAATGCTCCCGTATTTTATAGGTAATTTTTTCATTGCGCAGGTCTAAATTGACCCTAAGCCCTTGATTTTGCAACGTTTTAGCCACAAAACGTGCGTAATCTGCCTGAGCATCCGTGATATTGAGAACCGCGACTTGCACTGGCGCCAGCCACGCAGGCAGTGCACCGGCACTCTCCTCGATCAAAATCCCGATGAATCGCTCCAGACTTCCCACGATAGCCCGGTGCAACATGACCGGCCGATGACGTGCACCATCTTCCCCCACGTATTCGGCGTCCAGTCGCTCCGTCATGAAGAAGTCAACTTGCATCGTGCCGCACTGCCACTGCCGGCCGATAGCGTCTTTGAGGGTGTACTCGATCTTGGGTCCGTAGAAAGCGCCGTCGCCCGGTGCGATTTCAAACTCACATCCCGAAGCGCGCAAACTTTCGATGAGCGCATGTTCCGCCTTGTCCCAGCTCTCATCCGAGCCAATGCGCTTTTCCGGGCGCGTGGCGACCTTGTAAATGATGTTTTTGAAGCCGAAGTCGGTATAAACCTTTTGCAGCAGCGCGGTGTAGTCCACGCACTCCTTGAGAATCTGTTCCTCGGTGCAGAAGATATGTCCGTCATCTTGCGTAAAACCACGCACACGCATGATCCCATGCAGCCCACCCGAAGGCTCGTTGCGGTGGCAGTTGCCGAATTCACCGTATCGCAGCGGTAGATCGCGGTAGCTCTTGATGCCCTGCTTGAAGATCAGGATGTGGCCCGGGCAGTTCATCGGCTTGAGCGCATATTCGCGCTTTTCGGACTCCGTGATAAACATGTTTTCGCGGTATTTATCCCAGTGCCCGGTTTTTTCCCAAAGGGTTTTGTCAATGATCTGCGGGCCTTTGACTTCCTGGTAGCCGTTGTCGCGGTAAACCTGGCGCATGTATTGCTCGACGCCCTGCCAAAGCGTCCACCCCTTGGGATGCCAAAAGACCAAGCCCGGAGCATGGTCGTCAATGTGGAACAAATCGAGTTCGCGGCCGAGCTTGCGATGGTCACGCTTTTCGGCTTGTTCGAGCATCGTCAAGTGTTGCTGCAACTCGTCCTTGGTCGCCCAGGCCGTGCCATAAATGCGCTGCAACATTTCATTTTTGTGGTCGCCACGCCAATAAGCGCCCGCCAGCTTCATGAGTTTGAAGTGCTTTAGTCTGCCGGTGCTCGGCACATGAGGCCCGCGGCATAGGTCTTCAAACTTGCCTTCTCGGTACAGCGAAACATCTTGACCGGCGGGGATGCTTTCAATGATCTCTGCCTTGTAGTGCTCACCCAGACCTTTGAAATAGCTGACCGCCTCATCTCGCGGCAAAACCCGGCGCATGACAGGCTCGTCCAACGCAGCCAGGGCTGTCATCTTTTTCTCGATGGTCGCCAAGTCATCGGGCGTGAAAGGACGCTTGTAGGAAAAATCGTAAAAAAATCCGTTTTCAATGACCGGGCCGATCGTGACTTGCGCCTCCGGGAACAGCTCTTTGACCGCATAGGCCAATAAGTGTGCGGTGGAATGGCGGATGACCTCCAGACCCTCAGCATCTTTGGCCGTGATGATCGAAAGGGCGCTGTCCTCATTCATGAGGTAACTGGTATCGACTACTTTGGCCGTGTCAGCCGGCGCATCGATCGTGCGTACCTTGCCAGCCAGAGCGGCCTTGGCCAAACCAGCGCCAATCGATGCAGCGACGTCGGCAACCGTGACCGGGCCGGAAAATTCGCGCTGTGAGCCGTCGGGAAGCGTAATGTGAATCATGGTTGGATCTGAAAG
>CAIOLZ010000207.1 GCA_903859265.1 uncultured beta proteobacterium | reverse complement strand
TGGACCTGTCGGCTGCGCTGGCGCGCATGGCCGGACTGACACAACTCTATGCCCGCACGGCGCGCGACTTTATGCAAACGCTCGATACTTTTACCAGGGACCTGCAATCAGCACTGCTGGCCGACGACGCCAAGAAGTCCGCGATGTTGCTGCACACCCTCAAAGGCAATGCGGGCACGCTCGGCGCACTTGCACTGGCACAGGAGGCGGGACGCTTGGAGGCGTTGTGCAAGACACCGGATGGCACCGGGCAATGCCTGCTGCAGCTATCGCCTCTGGCGGGCCTGGCAGAGTCCACCAAAGGCTTGTTGCAGCGTGCCATTCGCGAGTGCTGCGATGCCACCGAAGAGAACGCGCCACAGGTCCGGCAAGAGCCCTCGGTTTTGAACCGCGTTGCAGCAAGTGCCACGCTGACCGAATTGCGTACCTTGGCCCAGGCCGGTGACCTGACGGTGTTGAGTCGGTTTGCTGAAATGCAGGCGGATCTGGCGGGGCTGCCGAACGCGGAATTCCAGGCGCTCGAGTCAGCATTGCAGGGACTCGATCTGGAAGCGGCCACGCAAGCATGTGACCTGTCGCTTCTCCGCATGAACGCTACAGCCCGCGGGGATTCGTAGTTGACGCGCCTGAGCACGTAACCTTGCGCAATGGCCAGCGTGACCCATAGGCTTGTGAATACCTCCACGTGCACTCGGTGGCATGTTGGGCACCAGGTGGATGAAAAATCCACCAGCGCCGCTGCCTTCAACGCTTGCGCTCCAGGTTGTGTCTGCCAGGCGGTCTGGGTGAAGTTAGCAAGCTCAATCTTATGGGTCAGCATCGTCACGGCTTGAGGGATGTAGCGCTAACCGAGCCAGGTGATCAAATTTATAATTCCGCGCGTCAGGGACTGCATCCAACGAAAGTTCGGCAAACCATGAAGCCAAGCCCGCACCGATTCAATATTTCGCAACGCTTGCGGGGAGGGTTCATGCTGCTGGCATGTGCAATCCTGCCGGCACACGCTGCACAAGATGACCTGCCTGCCGGAGTCGTCAAGACGCTGACCGGCAATGCGCAAATTGAACATGCCGGAAAAAAATCTCCCCTTGCAATCGGCAGCCCGGTCTATCCGGGAGATCGTGTCAGCACGGGAGCGGGCTCCGGTATTGGCATTACCTTGCGTGACAACACCCAGCTCTCCGCCGGTGCGGCCTCGACGCTCGTTGTCAACAACTTCAGTTTTAATCCGAATACCAATGCGGGTGCCGTTGACGCATCCTTGAAGCGGGGAACGCTATCGGCTATTTCCGGAAAGGTCGCCAAGGCCAATCCGGAGGCGGTGCAATTCAATACAGCAACCGTGACGCTTGGTGTGCGGGGAACGGAGTTCATTATGGAAGCAGCCGACCGCGAAGCAGGCCTGCCGCAGGGACTGGTGCTCGACGGCAACCAGAACCCGGTGCGCACCGGCTCCGGGGACTGCCTGTATTCCAATGTCGTGGTACCACTCCCGATTGGGGGCTGCGATGCGAAACCGGACCGGATTGTTTTGCTGCCCGACCCACTCGGCCACGCGGGCGCAGTGATTGTGAAAAGCGCCAGCACAACGCAGGTTTTGGACCAATCCTTTGCCAGTCTGGAAATCGCCGCGGCAGGCAGTATGCAAAGCGCGGTGCAGGATGCGGCGGCGGTTCGGGCCCGCTATGGCGACCTGCTTGCGTCGATGCCGCCGCGTCCAAGAACGTTTGTCGTGCGCTTTGAATCCGGTTCAGCCTCCCGGCTGACAGCGGATTCCCTGGCTACGGTGGAGTCCTTGAAGCAGGCGTTGGGCCAGTGGCCGGCGCCGGAGATTTCAGTCGTCGGTCATACCGACCGGACTGGCAACGCAGGAGCCAACGATGTTTTGTCGCTGGAGCGCGCAAGGACGGTTCAAGCGTTCCTGACGTCGCAAGGGGTTGCACCCAACCAGATCGAAGTTGCTGGACGCGGTGAAAACGAGCCGCTGGAGCCCACCGGTCCCGGCATCGCAAATGCCGCAAACCGGCGGGTTGAAATCACTGTGCGCTGACCACCGCCGTCAGATCCCGCCGGCCAATCGTTCCCATGCTGTCGCGCATTCAACCTTTGCTGGACATTCTGAAAAATGTCTTCAAGGCGCGCAAGGGCCGTCCGGTCGCACTGGTTCTTTTGCTGGTTCTTCTGCTGGCCAATCTGGTCAGCGAATGGCCCGCCGAGCTGCCGCAAAATCCGTGGATTGTGAAAGCCGGTGAGTGGCTGCCAACGCCCTTCAAGGGTGTTCGCCAGGGGCTGTTTGACCAATACCAACGCCACTTTCCGCGTCAGCCTGAGTCACAGCCGGTAACGATTGTTGCGATCGATGAAAGCAGCCTGGCGAGCATCGGACAGTGGCCATGGCCGCGCAACAAGCTGGCGGCTCTCATTGACGCAATCAATGCGCGCAAGCCGCTGGCTATCGGGCTGGACATCTATATGCCCGAGGCGGATCAGACTTCACCGGACAAAGTGGCCGCCAACCTCGCGCCTGCCTACGCCGCGCTGGCCACCGAGTTGAAGGCTATACCCACCCACGACACACAGCTTGCGGCGTCGCTCCATGCCGCGCCGACGATTTTGGGTGCGGCTGCTTTTGACCAGGCTGCCTATACCACCAGCACCGATCTGGGCGCGACCCCGGTGCAGGTGCTATCCGGCAATCCGCTGCAGTATGCAAAGCACTTCGACAACGTGCTCGCCAGCTTGCCGGAGCTGCAGTCTGCTGCGCACGGCGAGGCAATGCTCAGCGTGGCATTGGAGCAGGGCGTAGTTCGACGCATACCGCTGGTCCTCGGTTTGGGCCCAAAGCTGGTACCGGGGCTGGCCATGGAAATGCTCCGGGTTGCGACCGGATCTGCGACGGTGGATGTGCGCGCCGGAAAGACCGGCATCGAATCGGTGGCTGTTGCAGACGCGGTGGTGCCGACCCAAACGGCCGGAGAAATATGGCTGCACTTTGCGCCGTTTGCAAAGACCCGTGATCGCTACGTTTCTGCGAAATCCGTGCTGGACGGCAGCGTCGATCCGGCCCGGCTTGAGAACAAGCTGGTACTCATCGGGCTGACCGGTGCCGGGCTCAACGATATGCGGACCACGGCCCTGGGAGAACTTGTTCCCGGCATTGAAATTCAGGCGCAGGTGATCGAATCGATTTTTGACAACCATTTGCTGCTGCGCCCGCCTTGGCTCAAATGGTTTGAGAGCGGCCTGATTCTTGTGATGGGGTCGTTGATGATCTGGTATGTCCCCAATGCCAACTCCCGCCTTGCCGTGCTTTTGCGGCATGTGCCCAAGGCCAAGGAAATGCTGGGCCTGCTTTGTAATTTGTTGCTGCTCTCCAGTGGCTTTCTGGTTTTTTCGAGATACGGCTATTTGCTGGATGCGGGGTCCGTATTTGTCGTTTTGTCGGTGGTACTCGGCAGTCTTGTTTCCAGCGCACTGGTCGAAATAGAACAGAAACGCAAAGACGAAGAGGCCGTCGCACAAAGCAAGCGGGAAGCCGACGCATTTCTGGCCGGCCAACGCAGCTCAATAAGGCCTGAAAGCGCCACCTTTCGCACGACCGTTGGGAAGGCCAAGCGCCCTCGGTTGGGGCGCGCGTCTATCAATCGCAGGCGTATTTAAACGACTCTGAACCTGAGGCGCTTCGCCGCCGGTATTGAAAAAAGCCACGCTCTGCTGCAACTGCTCGGCTTGCCCGGATAACTCTTCGCTGGTTGCGGCCAGCTGCTCGGATGCCGCTGCGTTTTGCTGCGTGGCTTTGGACAGCTGTCCCATCGCGCCACCAATTTGTGTCACCGACTCGCTCTGCTCCGCACTCGCCGCCGCGATCTCTTGCACCAGTTCGGATGTCCTCTGAATGCTGGGTACGATCTGGACCAGCAGTTTTCCGGCGGTCTCGGCAGTCAGAACGCTGTTGGCCGCCAGTTCACCGATTTCCTTGGCGGCTTCCTGGCTACGCTCGGCCAGCTTGCGAACCTCTGCCGCCACCACGGCAAATCCCTTGCCGTGCTCACCCGCGCGTGCGGCCTCGATGGCAGCGTTCAGCGCCAGCAGGTTGGTCTGGTAAGCGATGTCATCGACAATGCCAATCTTGGCTGCGATCTGCTTCATGGCCGTGACGGTCTGGCTCACCGCATGGCCCCCGTCGAACGCCTCTTTGCTGGCGACGGTGGCCATGCCATCTGTCACCTTGGCGTTGTCCGAATTTTGGCTGATGGACGCTGACATCGCGTCAATCCGGGCGGTGGTCTGTTCAACACTGGCCGCCTGCTCGCTCGCTGCCTGACTCAGTGACTGCGCGGTCGCTGACACCTGGTTGGCCGCACCGGTGAGGGCATCGGACGCGCTACGCACCTCTTCGATAATGTCCGACAACTTTGTACAGCTGCTGTTGGCATCGTTTTTTACCACTTCAAAAATGCCCTGTGCCTTGCGGTCGATGCGCTGGGTCAGATCACCTGCGGCCAGGCCCGAAAAAACGCGGCCCAGGTCTTCAATGATGGCGGCCAGTTTTTCACTGGTTCCGTTGGCATCCTGTTTGAGTTGTCCAAAGCTGCCCTGATAGTCCCGGGTGATGCGCTGATTCAGGTCGCCCGCGGCCAGCCCGCCGAAAACACGCACAACATCTTCAAAAATAACGGATGTGGTTTCCATCAGGCTATTCACGCCAGAACACAGTTCGCCCACCTGACCCGTTTTTCCTTCCATCGGGATGCGCTGTGTCAAATCACCAGCCTTGGCCGCATTTGTGACGGCTTGCGCCTGCTCTACCGCCTGTTTGAGCATCTCGTTGGCTTTGACTTCGGCAGTCACATCGGTGGCGATTTTTACGATCTTGACGACCCGCCCCATTTCGTCAGTAACAGGGGCATAGACCGCCTGCAACGACACTTGCTGCCCAGATTTGGAGATGCGGCTAAACACCGCACTCTGCGGTTTGCCGGCATTCAAGTCTGCCCAAAACTGCTGATAGGCGGGTGAGCCGGAGATGGCGGGGGCACAAAAAATACGGTGGTGCTTGCCCAGGATTTCGCTCTTTTCGTATCCCATGACCTTCAGGAAGTTCGCGTTCACATCCAGAATATGGCCGCCAAGATCAAACTCAATGAAAGCGTAAGAGGCGTTGATGGCGCTCAATATTCCCCTGGCACTCTGGCGCTCTATTTCAGAGGTGGTGATGTCATAGCGCACCCCCAGGTACTTCACGGGTTTTCCGTTATCGCCCAGGATGGGAGCAATCACGGCATCCACATAGTATGGCGTTCCGTCTTTGGCGCGGTTCTTGACAACGCCGCGGAAAATGTCGCCGCGTCCGATGGTGGCCCACATCTCCTTGAACACGGCTTTGGGCATATCCGGGTGACGCACCATGTTGTGCCCACGGCCAATCAGCTCTTTTTCAGAGTACTTGGAGACCTCCAGAAACTTCCGGTTGGCATTAAGAACATTACCGCTTTTGTCCGCTTCCGAAACAATGCTGGTGAGGTTCATGATGTCAGTGCGAACCTTGAGTTCCGCCTCAAGCTCCTTGATACGCCGCTCCAGGGCCCCGGCTCCGAACAGCCGGGCCAGCCAATTCGTCAGACCTTTTTGATGGTTGGACTGAGGTGTGTGGACAGAAAGACCAGTTTCTTTGGTGGCCATGGCGGATTCCTGAGGTGTGTTCAAGATAGTGTGTCAAAAAAGACGGCAGAAATCAAAGTTGTATCAGAAACGGATATTTTGAACTGTCAGTAGATCAAGTAAACCAAACATGCGCTCAGGCGAATATGACTGATTGATGACGGGCTGACCGAAGCGCCGCCTTGGGCTTTTGGCCCGGTAAACTTTGCGCTGTGCAATTTGTGACCACGCATGCAGGAGAGCAATGCCAATCTTCGACTTCCTCGACCCTCAGCTGCCCGCACAACTGCCCACGGTCCTGATGCCCATTGTTGAGGCCACCGATGCGAGCCTCGAAGGTTTCGGTCGCCTCGTTGCCGATCCGGATCAGTGCAATGTCGAGATCGTGCGTTGGCCCGCCCAGGGAACACGACCCGTTGATGAGGACACGGGCGACGAGGCGGGTACGACCGAGGGCATCTTTGTCAGCGAATGGAACGGCGACATTCTGTACGGCAGTAACGAAGCGGTCGGTGGCCACTACATCCTGGCTTACGCGACCGATCCTGCGCAAGCGCAAGAAGGCCATGCACGAGAGCCCTCGCGCATGCTGCTGTGGCATGCCAACTACCACCCCGATGGAGGACAGCTGTTTTTCCCGTTGGACAACAGGCCGTTTTACGTGCCGCTGGCCCTGCCCGGCGACGACATCACACCGCACCGATTCACCTGCTTTCGTTTCACCGGCGAGCATGGTCTGTACATTCACCCGGGTATCTGGCACGAGGGCGTATTCACTGCGCAGGGCAAGCAACGCTTCTTCGACAAGCAGGGCGCGGTTCATGCCAGAGTTTCTGTTGACTTTGCGCGCGAGTTCAATTGCTTGCTGGAGGCGCGCCCAGGCAAGGGCGACTGATCGGGCGCGGGTCCGCGCTTTGCAAAAGGCTGCCCCCGCATGCCGGCTGGGCCTATGAAATCTTGTTGGTCGCGCGTCGCTGCGCTAGGATGGCGGTCCTTTTCAATCGGAGGGAGAAATCCATGAAGACACTATTACTGGGTGTGATGCTCGCGGTTTCGCTCACGGCACCCGCTTTCGCTGCGATCACTGAGGTGCCGGTAAGCTACCAGGATGGCGACACGACGCTGAAGGGATTCGTGGTGACAGACACTGCGAAAAACGCAAAACGGCCGGGAATCATCGTGGTGCATGAATGGTGGGGCATTACCGAGCACATGCACAACGAGGCAAGGCGGCTGGCGAGCCAAGGCTATGTTGCTTTCATCGCGGACATGTATGGTGATGGCAAGACCGCGGACAACCCGACAGACGCGGGCGCGCTCGCTGGCTCGGTGATGAAGAATCCGCAAGCGATGGAATCCCGATTCAACGCCGCGCGTGCGGAACTCGCAAAGCAGCCCCAGGTGGAGGCAGCGCGTATCGGTGCGGTTGGCTACTGCTTTGGCGGAGCCGTGGTGCTGAATATGGCGCGAACCGGCGCTGATCTCGCTGGCGTTGCGGGCTTTCATGCGTCTCTGGGCCTCAATACACCGGCTCCCGCACCCGGGACTGTGAAGGCGAAGATTCTTGTCCTCAACGGTGCCGACGACCCGTTCATCAAGAAGGAGCAGTACGTGCAGTTTGAGAGCGACCTGAAGGCGGCAAATGCCGACATGAATGTGATCCTGTATCCCGG
>CAIOLZ010000206.1 GCA_903859265.1 uncultured beta proteobacterium | reverse complement strand
ATCATGGCTTGCTGGTGCACGGTGTCGATCAATGCGTTCATTTTCTGGCTGGCCTGCTGCAACTGGTGCAACAGGTCGCTGCCCTGCTCGGTCAGCCTGGACATCAGCCCTTGCCGCATGGGAATGCGCGCGGGCGCTTCGCCGTTGGCGGGAAGCGCAACACTGGATTCGCCACTGTCGTCGAGCTGAACAAACGCCAGCCCGGTCACGCCCTGAAAACCCAAACTGGCAAAAGTCGAGGTGGTGATGGGCGCGCTGTCATTAACGGCAATACGCACCAGCACGTTGCCGCGCACCGCGGGATCGAGCCCGATCGCCACCACGCGACCCACAACCACGCCTTTGTAGCGCACGCCCGCCTGCGGTTGCAGCCCGGTAACCGCTTCTTTGCTCGATAGCTCAAACACGCGCTGCTCGGTGTGGTCGCGGGCCAGCCAGGCGGCCATTGCCACCAGCAAAGCCAGGACTACCAGGACAAAAGCACCGGCAGCAAGGGCGTGGGATTTGTTTTCCATGCGTTGATTCTCGTGGGTCTCTTTTTACACGCCTTCGGGGGGCGCTTGCAATACGTCCATCGCGCGCAAACCGCGCCCGCCACGAAAGAAGTCCTGCACAAATGGGTGTTCGAAGGCGATCACCGCCTGCGGCGCGGCATCGACAATCACGTGCTTCTCAGCGACCACTGCAATGCGGGTGCTCAACTCAAAAATGGTGTCGAGGTCGTGCGTCACCATCACGATGGTCAGCCCAAGTTCGCGGTGCAAGGAACGCAGCAAGGTGCAAAAGGCGTCTGAGCTGTCCGGATCCAGCCCCGCCGTGGGCTCGTCGAGCAAGAGCAGCGGCGGGTCCATGATCAAAGCCCGCGCCAATGCCACGCGCTTGACCATTCCGCCCGACAGATCGGAGGGCATTTTGTAGGCATGCGAGGCATCGAGTCCGACCATTTGCAGCTTGACGAGTGCCGCGTCGCGCACCAGCTCTCGCGGCAGGTTGCGCAGTTCGCGCAAAGGAAAGGCAATGTTTTCCAGCACGGTAAAGGCCGAAAAAAGCGCACCGTGCTGGAACAGCATGCCAACCCGACTGGCGGCCCCGGCACGGCCCAGCTCCGAAGCCGGATGGCCCAAGACCGTCACGCTGCCGCGCAGCGGCGTTTCCAGCCCCAACATCTGGCGCAACAACACGGTCTTGCCGCTGCCCGATCCTCCCACCACCGACAAAAATTCCCCCTGCTGGATGCGCAGGCTCAAGTCCTGATGGACGACCGATTGCACCCCGCGCGTGCTGAACGCCGACCACAGGCGGTCAATCTCCACCACTGCCTTTTCGCCCCTCATATGCCGACTCCCTTGAACAGCACCGCAAACAGCGCGTCCACCAGGATCACCATGGTGATGGAAGTGACGACCGAGGCCGTGGTGCCCTCGCCCAGACTCTGGGTATTGGGCAGCACGCGCAGCCCGTAGTGGCAGGCAATGAGCGCAATCAGCAGGCCAAACACCGCCGACTTGCCCATCGCCAGCCACAAGTTGGACAGTTGTACGACCTTGGGCAAGGCCAACATGAAATAGGACGGGCTCAGTCCCATGGCCGCGTCAGCCGCCACCATGCCGCCGAGCAATGCCGCAGCCGTGGTCCACACTGCCAGCAGCGGCATGGCCAGCAGCATGGACAAAGCACGCGGCATGACCAGCCGAAAGCCGCTACGGATGCCCATCACCCGCATGGCGTCGAGTTCTTCGGTCACCCGCATCACGCCAATCTGCGCCGTAATGGCCGAACCGGATCGGCCCGCAATCAGAATGGCCGCCAGCACCGGCCCGAGTTCGCGGATCAGGGCGATGCCCAGGATGTTGACGATGAACGTGTCCGCACCAAACTGGCGCAGCTGGCGTGACATCAGATAGGCCAGCACCACACCCACCAAAAATCCAACCAGCGCAGTAATCGGCAGCGCAGTTGCACCAACCCGGTACAGATGGCCTGAAATGTCACGCCACGGCCCCTTCGAGGGCGATTTGAAAAAGCGCAGACTGTCCAGAAAAAACTGCCCGACCAACTGCACTGCGCCCTGCAAGTGGCCGCCGATCAGAAAAAGCCGGGAGCCCAGACCGCAGAACAAGGCATACAAGCCCACCGACTGCGGACGCGGCGGCACCGTCGTGAACTGGGCAACCCGCTTGAACATGGCGCTTTGCTCGGCCAATGACAGCATTCGCTCGGGCCACTGGCGGTTCCAGGCATTCCACAATAGCTGGGCTGCGGTGTGGTCCATGCGCTGTATCTGGCGCAAATCCCATGTGATGGGCGCGCCGGAATGGGTTTGCAGCGCCAGGGGCGCGAGTTGCCGCGCAATCGCGTTCCAGTGTGCAGGCACTGCCAGCATCGCCGCACTCCAGTCACCATGCAACACCGCCGCCAAGCCATCAGCGGTGTGCTCGGCGACTATGCGTGGCGCAGCGTGGAGGGAATTTTCAGTCAAGGCGGATTGGCTCCGGTCAGCTCAAATCAGGCATGGTAATGCGGTCGGTGAAGGTGCCGCATGAAGTATCGGCAAAATGGAGGCCCACAAGACTTCGGGCCCACGCCCTGACCCCACTCAAAGCCACTGATTTAGCACCCTCTGCCGCAAATGAGGGAGCTGGAAAGTAAGCATCCATGCAAGACGATATTGTTCATAACCAACTGATTCAACTTGTCGGCGCGGCCATTTTTGGCATTGCGCTGGTGCATACGTTTTGCGCCAAGCAATTTGAAGTACTGGCACACCGCCACCCCAAACACGCCGGCCTGTTGCATTTGCTGGGTGAAGTCGAAGTGGTGTTTGGTTTTTGGGCGTTTGTGCTGATCTCCAGCATGGCGCTGCTCACCGGGGGCAGCAAGGCGATTGCCTATGCCGAATCCCTGCATTACACCGAGCCGCTGTTTGTGTTTGTGGTGATGGTAGTGGCAGCCTCCAAGCCGGTGCTCAGCGCCGTGCGCCGCGTGCTCGGTGGTCTGGCGCGCATCGTGCCGCTGCCGACACCCATGGTGCTGGCCTGGCTGGGACTGGCCGTCGTGCCGCTGATGGGCTCGCTGATTACCGAGCCCGCTGCAATGACCTTGGCAGCACTGATGCTGGCGCCACAAATCTTTCACAAAGGCATGCCGGAGAAGTTGAAATACGCGGCGCTGGGCGTACTTTTTGTGAACATCTCCATTGGCGGAACATTGACGTCTTACGCGGCGCCGCCCGTACTTATGGTGGCAGGTACCTGGAGCTGGGACACGGCTTTCATGGCCCACACGTTTGGATGGAAAGCGGCCATCGCGGTGCTGGTCAACGCCACGGCGGTGGTGATTTTTTTGCGCAAGCATTTGGGCAAAGGAGTTAGTGCCGGCAACTCTGACGCGGCCCTGCAAGTGCCTTGGGTGGTGAGCCTGGTGCACCTGTTATTTTTGGCAGGCGTGGTGACGATGGCGCACCATCCCGTGCTGTTTTTGGGTCTGTTTTTGTTCTTTCTGGGCTACACCCAGGCCTATGAGCGCTTTCAAAGCCCGTTGATCCTCAAGGAAGGGCTGCTGGTCGGCTTTTTTCTGGCCGGTCTGGTGGTGCTGGGCGGCATGCAGCAATGGTGGCTGCAGCCGATTGTGTCGGGCCTGCCACCGACCACGCTTTTTTTCAGCGCCATGGGCTTGACCGCCATCACCGACAACGCCGCCCTGACCTACCTCGGCTCCCTGATTGCCGGCATCTCCGAGGCCTCCAAGTACATGCTGGTCGCCGGCGCCGTCGCGGGCGGCGGATTGACCGTGATCGCCAATGCGCCTAACCCGGCAGGCGTGGCGCTGCTCAAAAGCGGATTTCAAGACGACTCCATTGGCGCGGGCGGCCTGTTGATGGGTGCTTTGCTGCCGACCGCGGTGGCCGCAGCGACTTTTCTGATTCTATGAACCACACCCATAACGACACCATTTTTGACTACATCATCGTCGGGGCCGGCACTGCCGGTTGCCTGTTGGCCAACCGCCTGAGCGCCGACGCCAGCAAACGCGTGCTGCTGATCGAAGCCGGCCGCAAGGACGATTACCACTGGATCCACATCCCGGTGGGCTACCTGTATTGCATCGGCAACCCCCGCACCGACTGGCTGTACAACACCGAGCCCGACGCCGGGCTCAATGGCCGGTCCTTGCGCTATCCGCGTGGCAAAACGCTGGGTGGCTGCAGCAGCATCAACGGCATGATTTACATGCGTGGCCAGGCCCGCGATTACGACCAATGGGCGCAGTTAACCGGCGACAGCGCATGGCGCTGGGAAAACACATTGCCCTACTTCATGCTGCACGAGGACCACCACAAAGGCTCCAGCGCAGTGCACGGCGCCAAGGGCACGCGCAGCGCCTTGCTGGATGGCGCGCCAACTACCTACAAAGACGTGCTGCGCCATCGCGCGGCGGGGGGCGAATGGCGGGTCGAAAAGCAGCGCCTGCGCTGGGACGTGCTCGATGCCTTTGCCCAGGCGGCGACAGAAGCGGGCATTGCCGCAACCGACGACTTCAATCAGGGTGACAACGAAGGCGTAGGCTACTTTGAAGTCAACCAGCGTGCCGGCTGGCGCTGGAACACGGCCAAGGCGTTCCTGCGTCCGACCTGCTACGCCCGACCCAACTTTGAACTCTGGACCCACGCGCAGGTCGGCAAGCTGCTGTTTGAGCCCAATAACCAGGATGGCAGCGCGGCCCCTGCGCATGGCGCAACGGCCAGTGAAGCGCGGCCCCTGCGATGCACCGGTGTGCAGGTGTGGAACGGCACAGAGATGGTCACCGCAACCGCCCGTGGCGAAGTGCTTTTGTGTGCAGGAAGCATTGGGTCACCCCAAATTTTGCAGCTCTCCGGAATTGGCCCGGCGACGGCGCTGCGCAGGCTCGGCATCGAAGTGGCGCAAGACCTGCCAGGGGTTGGCGAAAACCTGCAGGACCACCTGCAAATTCGTGCCGTTTTCAAGGTCGGCAACACCACCACGCTCAACACCCTTGCCAATTCGGTCTGGGGCAAAGCGCGCATCGGGCTCGAATACGCGCTCAGGCGCAGCGGCCCCATGAGCATGGCGCCCAGCCAGCTCGGCGCATTCACCCGCAGCGACCCAGCCCAGCCCTACGCCAATCTCGAGTACCACGTGCAGCCCCTGAGCCTGGAGGCATTTGGCCAGCCGCTGCACCCGTTCAATGCTTTCACTGCCAGCGTCTGCAACCTCAACCCCACCAGCCGTGGTTCGGTGCGCATTACTTCAGCCGACTTCCAGCAGGCCCCGGCGATTGCACCCAATTACCTGAGCACCGAGGAAGACCGCAGGATTGCCGCTGATTCGCTGCGCATTACGCGCCACATCGTGGCGCAACCGGCGTTGCGCAAATATGCCCCCCAAGAATACAAGCCAGGAACACAGTTTCAGACCGACGCGGACCTTGCGCGGCTCGCGGGCGATATTGCCACCACCATTTTTCACCCCGTCGGTACGGCCAAGATGGGCCTGGCGAGTGACCCGATGGCGGTCGTGAACGGGCGTTTGCAGGTGCGTGGCGTGGCGGGTTTGCGTGTCGTTGACGCCAGCGTCATGCCCCGCATCACCAGCGGCAACACCAACGCCCCGACGCTGATGATTGCGGAGAAGGCTGCACAGTGGATTGCCGAGTCCGCCAAGGGTTAGCCCCGAAGGGTAAATCCCGATGCCCTGCACGTCCCTGCAAAAGTACATTACGGCATTCATGTTACGCGTTGCAACTCTGGTTTGACCAGGATGCACATCTAACGTGAGACTTGAAGTAGAACCCGAGGACCTCGCCAACGATTGGCGCAAAGCAACAACAGT
>CAIOLZ010000205.1 GCA_903859265.1 uncultured beta proteobacterium | reverse complement strand
TGCCTTTTGGGACCCTCTCGGATATTTCCCAACCCTTGTCTGCGATCAGCGATCAGAAGTGGAACGAAAAGGACTGAATCCTGATTTCAAAACTGGTAGTTTGAGTACAGCATTCCTTGCTGGGTACTTCGCAAATCCCTGATGAGGGAGAAAAAATTCCCTGTTAAATTTCAATGCAGAATTTATTGGTTTATGGCAAACATGCGTGAACAATGGCCTATCGCGGGACTGGGGTGCGTTACGTGCGGTCAAACTTGGCATAAATCCCTGTAAATTTCCCTGTTGCAGGGAATTTTCGTTGCTGAGCTGGGTTCTCGACAGACTCGTTCCACCGCCAGATAGCTAGTAAACATGCGCCCCTCGGGGCGTTTTGTTTTTCTGTCCGCATTAGAACCCGTCATAGAATTTGCGCTGGGTTGAGGTGGGATGTTCATCTTGATTAACCCGAAAGTCGCCTGGCTAATTTCTTTTTCGACTTTCAATGGAGTTGCCTCGGCCACGATCTGAAAATTCCCATCTGCGCTGATTGGTTTGGACGCTAGCCAGTGACGTGCAGTGAACTTTGAAGCACCACACACTTTATCGTTACTGGCCCAGTCAGACCTGCATGCCCGTTGCTCAGACCCAGGCGCACCAATGCCACCTATGGCGTTATCCCTGTAGCTTCACCTGTGCGACAAACCATCTCTAGCCAGTCTGACATGGGAATGGGTTTGCCAAATAGATAGCCCTGAAGCACCTCGCAGCCCGCCATGCGCATAAATTCCGCCTGTTGCGTTGTTTCAACGCCCTCGGCCACGGTCGCAAGATGCAAGTATTTGGCCATGGCCAGCACGGACTGGACAATCGCCACATCGTTTTGGTCGTCCGGAATATCTTGGACAAAGCCCTTGTCGATCTTGAGTTCAAAAAGTGGCAGGCGCTTGATGTAAGACAGGCTCGAGTAACCCGTACCGAAATCGTCGATGGAGAACCTGACCCCCAGGGCAACGAGTTCAGTCATACGCTCCACCGTCTCATCCACATTCTCGATAAGCAAGCCTTCCGTTACTTCCAGAATCAATCGCTCTCCGCGAGCGCCACTCTGCGCGAGCATGGCCGTAACGCGTGCAACAAAGTCATCTTGGCGGAACTGCTTTGGACTCACATTGACCGACAAGGTCAGTGGTTCCTGGCCTGCTAACTCCAGCTTCTTCAATGCTGCACACGCATCCCGCAATACATATTCACCGATTTGAAAAATCAGGCCGGATTCCTCCGCTATCGGAATGAACTCATTGGGCCCCACGAACCCGAGTACCGGATGCTTCCATCGCAGCAACAATTCACCGCCCGTAATGCGTCCGTTTGTATCCACCTGCGACTGAACGTAGCTCTCGAGCTCCTGGCGCGCAATCGCGGTTTGCAGGTCACGCAGCAAAGCCAAACGAGATTCGAGCACCTGCTGCATGGACGGCTCAAAAAATACGATCCGGTTGCGACCCGCCTCTTTCGCCCGGTACATGGCCGTGTCGGCCTCCCGCAAAAAATCATCAATTCCAGCGCTTTCACTGGGAAACAGTGTGATGCCCAGACTGGCGGTGCAAGAATAATTGGAGCCTTCGATCTGCACTGGCTGTCCAGTAACTTCACACAATTTCTGTGCAACTTGCATTGCTGCTTTGGACGCGGTTTTTATGTCCGCTCCCAGGTTGTTGAGCAGCACGACAAACTCATCACCTCCCATGCGCGCAATGGAGTCATCTTCCCGCAGCACGGCATTCAATCGTGCGGCAATTTTTTTCAGCAACTCATCACCAATGGCATGCCCGCGCGAGTCATTGATTTCTTTGAAATGGTCCAAGTCCAGAAATATCAGCGCACCCATTTGCCGGTTGCGAACTGCCGCTGAAACAGATTGGCTCGCTCTGTCCAGCAACAGTCGCCGGTTGGGCAGGCCTGTCAGGGCGTCAAACAATGCCAGCTGGTTAATTTCCTCCTCGGTCCGCTTTCTGTCCGTTACATCGGTGATGAAACCGTGCCAGAGAATGCTTCCATCGGGCAGCAGCTCGGGATTGGCAGATCCCAGGCGCCAGCGCACCCCCTGTTTTGGCAAGCGCGCCCGATACTCACAGAGCCAGGGCGTTAAGTTTTTGGCGGATTCGGTGATGGTGCGCGCCACAATGTCCAGATCGTCAGGGTGAATCCGATCGAAAACCGTCGTGGCGTCGTGAATCACATCCTGATGGGACACCTCGTACATGTCGCTGATGCCCTGGCTGGCATACGGAAACCGGGAGCGACCATCGGGGTAGAGCTGGTACTGGTACAAAACACCCGGAACCTGGCGTGTCAGGTTGTCCAGCAGCGTCAGGCTTTTTTGTAACTCAATCTGGCTGCGCCGCTGCTCGGCACGCTCATTCTCCAGAACTCCCACGGCTTGCTGAAGTTCAAAATTTCGCTTGCGCAGTTCAAGTTGGGAGATGACCTGGCGCGCCAGAACCGCCAATTCCGCCCGCTGCAAAGCGCTAAATTGCTGGGGCGTTTGACCTAAAACACACAGCGTTCCAATTGCAATTCCCTCGGGCGTTACCAAAGGCGCCCCTGCATAGAAACGTACCCTTGGCTCGCTTGTGACAAGCGGGTTGGCGCTGAAACGATCATCCAGCGCGGCGTCTTCAACAACCAGTACATCGGAGCCGCTGATGGTGTGGTTGCAAAACGCAACGCTTCGGGAAACGTGCCCGGGTAGTATGCCAATTGCAGACTTGAACCACACACGCGTTGCGTCAACCATCGACACCAGCGCGATGTGCATCTGGAAATGATCGGCAGCAAACTGCGCGATTTCATCAAAAGCAAGCTCAGGCCCTGTGTCCAGAATGTGATACTGGCCGATGGCGGCAAGCCGCAACGCATCTGTCCCGTCCAAGGGTTGCTGGCTCATGATGATGTTTGTTGTTGAACGTGTCTTTGCTAAAAGTTACCGGGGACGCTCTGCGAATTCAACGCGTGATCAAAGCGTTTCCCAATCATCATTTCCGCCAGCGGAAGGAGGCTGGCTGGCTGGAGGAGAAATCGCCGGTTTGCTAAACGCTGCGGGTTTTGATTTGGGCGGCGGCGCAGCAATCGGTCTGGGCCGCACAGCGTGTTGCCGGTCGTCGCCTTTGAATACGGCCACTGTCTGCACCAACTCTTGTGCCTGGCCCTTAAGGCTGGATGCGGCCGCCGCCATTTGCTCCACCAGCGCGGCATTTTGCTGGGTGGCCTGGTCCATTTGCGTAACGGCCTCACCCACCTCGGCCACACCCGCAGCCTGCTCGCTACTCGCAGCGCTAATTTCGCCCATGATGTCCGTCACCCGGCGAATGCTGGCGACCACTTCGGTCATGGTTTCGCCCGCTTTGTCCACCAGGGCAGTGCCCTGCTCGACCCGCTCCACGCTGGTATTGATAAGCGTTTTGATTTCTTTTGCCGCATCAGCGCTGCGTCCGGCCAGTGAGCGTACCTCGGTGGCGACCACTGCAAAGCCACGACCCTGTTCACCTGCCCGAGCAGCTTCCACCGCCGCATTCAAAGCGAGAATGTTGGTCTGAAAAGCGATACCGTCTATCACGCCAATGATGTCTGCAATTTTGCGCGACGCATCGTTGATGCCCTGCATGGTTTCTACAACTTGCGACACCACTTCGCCGCCTTTGGTGGCCACGGTACTGGCACTCATAGCCAACTGATTGGCTTGGCGCGCACTCTCAGCCGACTGGTGCACAGTGCCGGTAAGTGCGGCCATGCTGCTGGCTGTGCGTTGCAAATTGCTTGCGGTGCGCTCGGTGCGGTCGCTCAAATCCTGGTTACCGCTGGCAATTTCTGCAGATGCAACTTCGATGCCCGAGGCGCTCGCACGCACCGAACTTACCGCAAGCTCCATGCGACCCAGTGTGGACTTGAGCGCCGTGCCACCGCGACTCACAACGTCAACGCCCGATACATTCAAAGAAATGCCGTCTCCGCGGTTCACGCTGCTCACCAGCAGGGCCAGCTCCTCTCCCTCCCTGGCTGCATGGCTCATCTGCACCGCCAACACAATCTCTACGCCAGACTGAACCACCACATACAGCGCGTGCAACAAAATGCGCATGAAGTCTGGCGCGGTCGTGCAATAGAAACCGTATCCAGCCGCTTGCAGACGATCAAATACAACGTGGTGCACAGCAAACAGCGCCGCTCCAAATACGATCAATTTCCAGTCGAGATAGACCAGCAAAAACGCCAGCACTACGAAGACGCCAAAGTGCAGCTCGATCATGCCGTGCGACAGCTGGATATGCAGCGCTATGAAAGAAACCAGCACAAAGGTCAGCACATAGCGGCTAGCACCACTGCCACGGGCCATCGCAAAGCCCAGACCCGCTACCAACAGGAGCACCAAAGTGGCGCCCATGGCCCAACCGGAATCCACGAACTGCTGGCCCAAGACCACACTGCCGAGCGCGCTGAGTCCGATGGCGACCCAGAGCACTTTGTCACCTAATGACATCAGCGAAGGTGACTTATTGACTTCTAGATTACTGTTCATCCAACGACCCCACAACAACCAATCCACAACTTGCTAACAACTGATTCTGCGTAGCTTACACAAAAAAAGTCCCACGTGTTTACCCGCATAAATTCGCAATTTCACAAGTGCAAAGCTAACTCTCAGATACCCACTCAACCAGATCCATTGCGTGGCATCTGGCTGATTCATCTCAGGTGTTTACCTGAGGTGAACTAAGGTATTCGCCTGATTCCCTGAGGGACGACATCGGGATACCTTTGCCAGATTGGCAATCAGACTTCCGAGCCGTGACACGTCCAGCTGATTTCTTCATTGGGTGTGAACCTGGCTGTCACAGGCGGCGATAAGTTTGCATCACACGAAGGGAGTGTGTAAGAAATTCCTGGAGGCTTCAAAGGCAACCATGAAATGTGCAAAGCGGACTCAAGCAATTAAAACGGTACTACTATGAGAGAGATCATTTCCAGTGGCGCCAGTTTTTTGAACCGATAATTGATTGAAAGCCG
>CAIOLZ010000204.1 GCA_903859265.1 uncultured beta proteobacterium | reverse complement strand
CTTGGCGCCGGGCATTCTGCGCGATTTCCGGACCGCCCGAACGGAGCGCGTGTTCCGTCAAGGCATGGTGATCGCCCTTTTGGGTGGCATGCTGGAAGCGGCGGTCTCGGGGCTTTTTGCGCTGTTTGCGCACGGCCGTGGCATCTCGATAGGACAAACGGCCGACCTGCTCGCGGTATTCGGGCTGGGCGGGTTGCTGCTGCAATACGGTATCGGCTGGCTGGCTGACCATCGCGGGGTTGGTTTCGCCGCGCTGTGGTGCGCCGCAGCTACGGCCCTGGTGGCGTTGGCGCTGTTGCTGCCGTTGACCTATGCCCAAACCGTAATTGCCGTATTTTTGCTGGGTGGTTGCATCACCGCGTTTTTAACCCTGGCGCTGATTGCCAGCACGCTGACGAAATCTGGCAGCATGGCCAGCAATGTCAGTCTGGTGTCGATGTTCTATACCGCCAGCGCGTTCATAGGCCCCTTGCTGGCCGGCGCCACCATGCACACTGCCAAATCGGACGGCCTGATGGGTTTTACTGCGGTTATCGCGGTAATCATGGCCGTTGCGTTGCGGTGCACGCTGGCACCGGAACAACGCAGCGCCTGAATCCGACCAACACGCAGGTTCACAGACACGATACAACGCTGCCTTATAGTTTTCGGAGTTGCATGGCATGTCCTGCCCTGACGCAACCGACCGTTACGAACAATTTTCCGACTCTTCCAACGGAGTGACCCCTTGATTCAAACTTCCAAGCTGGCCTTTTGCTATCCCGGTGGCACGCCGATTGCGTTTCCCGACATTGACGTAGCCCAGGGCACTGTCGTGCTGCTGAGCGGCCCGTCCGGTTGCGGCAAGTCCACCTGGCTGGCATTGGTCGCTGGTCTGGTAAAGCCCAGCGCGGGCACCTTGACGATTGCCGGCCAGTCGGTTGCCAGCCTCGGCGGGGTGGCGGCTGACGCCTGGCGTGCTTCCAATATTGGATTTTTGCCCCAAAAATTGCACCTTAGTGCAGCACTGACGGTGGCGCAAAACCTGGCCATGGCGCAATGGGCGGCTGGACAAGCCGAGGATTTGCAGCGGATCGCCGTGACGCTGGAAGCGCTGGGCGTCGCTGATTTGGGGCATCGCAAACCCTCGCAGCTCTCCGGTGGCCAGGCGCAACGCGTGGCCCTGGCCCGCGCCGTGCTGCTAAAACCCAAAGTGATTCTGGCCGACGAACCCACGGCCAGTCTGGATGACGAATCAGCCGCCGGCGCGGTGCAACTGCTGGTGCAAACCGCCCGCCAGCAGGACGCAACCCTGGTCATTGCCACCCACGATGGCCGCGTCGCGCCACTGATTCCTGCCAGACAGGACGGTCAGTCGGGCTTTGCCGCCTTGCAACTTGTTCGACAGGCGACCGGAGTGCTGGCATGAAGACGATTGCACTTTCCTGGCGCTACCTGTGGTCCCGCCCCTTGGGCGCGGCGCTCAATGTGCTATTGCTTAGTCTCGGATTGGCGTCGATGACGTTTTTGTTGCTGGTGAGCTCTCAGCTCGAAAGAGCGTTTGACAAAGACCTGGCGGGAATCGACGTCGTGGTCGGCGCCAAGGGCAGCCCGATGCAGCTGATTCTGTGTGGCGTGTTTCAGATTGACGTGCCGCCTGGCAACATCCCGCTCAAGGCCGTCAAGGCGCTGGAGAAGAACCCCCTGCTGGCCTCGGTCATCCCGATCAGTCTGGGCGACAACCTCAGGGGCTTTCGCATCGTGGGCACATCGAGCGCCTACATCGACCATTACGCCGCGCACCTTGCCCAAGGCAATTTGTGGACGCAGCCCATGCAAGTGGTTGTGGGTTCCATCGTCGCCCAAAAGTTGGGTATCCAGATTGGCAACACCTTCGCCGGCTCGCATGGGCTGGCGGCCGGCGGACATCTGCACGGCGATAGTCTCTACACCGTCGTGGGCATTTTGCAACCCAGCGGCGGCGTGATTGACCGCCTCATCATCACTGATACCGCTTCGGTCTGGAAAGTGCACGAGGACTACACGGCGCTCAACGACGAAGACCGCAAGGCCATGGAGGACGAGCGCGAAGTCACCATGGCATTGATTCAGTACAAAACACCGCTTGCGGCGATGAGCTTTCCGCGCATGATCAACACCACAACCGAGATGCAGGCCGCGGCGCCAGCGGTTGAAATCTCGCGGCTGCTCAATATGCTGGGCATCGGCACCGATGTGCTGCGTGCCTTTGCGGGTGTGCTGCTGCTGACGGCGGGGCTGAGCGTCTTCATCGCCTTGTGGAGTGCCGTCAGGGAACGCCGATCCGACCTTGCCCTGCTGCGCATGCTGGGCGCGCCTCCCGCCAAGATCGCGGCCCTGCTGCTGGGCGAGGCGCTATGGCTGGGAATCCTGTCAGCGTGCATTGGCCTGGCTGGCGGACAGGCCCTCACGGCGCTGATCGGCTGGATGCTGCAACTTGACAACTCGCTGCTGATCGGAGGCCTGGTGTGGCCCCTGGAGCTGCTGTGGATTCCCGCGCTGGCCTGCGCCATTTCGCTGGCGGCGGCCATCCTTCCTGCGTTAGGCGCCTACCGCGTGAGCGTTCTGGAACTGCTGCAATCCCGATAACTGCCAACAACCCTTGGCTTGAGTGTTAAAGAAAAGCAAAGATTAGCACTCAACTCCAGAGAGTGCTAATATTGCGTCCTATGGAAACAAGGAGTTCGCATATGTCTGCTTCTATTACCTCTTCGCCTGCCGCCCTGGCGGTTGCCAACCCCTGGTCTATGGTGCCCCCTCTGGGCAACCTGGATGCCTATATTTCGGCCGCGAACCGTCTGCCGATGCTGACGCTGGAAGAAGAGCAGGAATATTCACGCAAGTTCAAAAATGAGAACGACCTTGAGGCTGCTGGTAAGTTAGTGCTTTCTCACTTGCGGCTGGTCGTATCGGTTTCGCGCCAGTACCTGGGTTATGGCCTGCCGCACGGCGACCTGATCCAAGAGGGCAATATTGGCCTCATGAAGGCCGTTAAACGCTTCGATCCGGATCAGGGCGTGCGCTTGGTGAGCTACGCCATGCACTGGATCAAGGCCGAGATTCATGAGTACATCCTGAAAAACTGGCGCATGGTGAAGGTTGCGACGACCAAGGCTCAGCGCAAATTGTTTTTCAACCTGCGCTCCATGAAGCAGCGGTTCAAGAGTGATGATGCTGCCGCCGACGCCGGAACGCACCGCGAAAGCCTGAACCCGGAGCAAATTGATGCGATGGCCCGCACGCTCAAAGTCAAGCCGGAGGAAGTCATCGAGATGGAAACCCGCTTGTCGGGCGGGGACGTTCTGCTCGACCCCGTTCCGTCCGACGACGGTGAAGATGCGTTTGGCCCGATCGCTTACCTCACGGATACCAACCACGAACCGATCGCCATGCTGGAAGCGCATCAGCGCGATCTGCTTGCCACCGACGGAATCGCCGCCGCCTTGGACAGCCTGGACCCGCGCAGCCGCCGAATCGTGGAAGAGCGCTGGCTCAAAGTCAACGATGACAATTCAGGTGGCTTGACGCTGCACGACCTCGCAGCCCAGTACGGTGTCAGCGCCGAGCGGATTCGGCAAATCGAAGTCGCCGCGATGAAGAAAATGAAAACGGCCTTGGCAGCCTACGCCTAACCCGCCCTGGTTTCGTTGAGAAGCAGGCTGATGTCCTTTGCCAGCAACTTGCGGTCCGTCCCGTAGTTGCTAAACAGGCGCAAACGACCCTGCGTGTCGTAGATGTAGCTGAAAGCCGAGTGGTCCATGGTGTAACTGGTTGGGGTTTTGCCCTCCACCTTGCTGTAGTAAACCTTGAATTCGGTTGCGACCCCGGGTAACTGCTCCGGTGTTGGGATCAGGGCCAGGAAACTGGGGTCAAAGTTTTCCAGGTACGCCTTGAGTACCGCAGGCGTGTCGCGAGCGGGATCGACAGTGACGAAAATGACCTGCAATCGATCACCGTCCTTGCCCATTGCTTTTTTGATTTCCGACAATTCCAGCATGGTCGTGGGGCATACATCAGGACACTGGGTATAGCCAAAAAAAACCACGACCACCTTGCCGGCAAAGTCGCTCAAGTGGCGCAGTTTGCCGTTCTGGTCGCTCAGTTCAAATTGTCTGGCATAGGCCGCATCCGTGACGTCAATGTTGGAAAATGCCGGTTTTTTGTCCGAGCATGCCACGGTCAAGGCGCCGATGGACAAACCCAAAACTGTCAGACCAGTCCTGCGCAAAAGGTTGCGCTTGTTGATGGCCGGCTCAGAAAACATAGTGGTCCAATAACAAAGCCGCGAACAAGAGACTGAGGTGGATGAGCGAATAGCGGAAGGTTTTGCGGGCCAGCGCGTCGGAATAGCTGCGCAGCAAACGCCAGCCATACCAGCAAAAGCCAAGGCTGAGCAACGCTGCACTGACCAAATACAGCCATCCGCTCATGCCATACACAAAAGGCAGCATGCAAGCCGCAAACAACACCACGGTGTACAGGAAAATCTGCAGACGCGTGAATTCGCTGCCGTGGGTCACCGGCAACATCGGCAAACCGGATTTGCGGTAATCCTCAACGCGGTACAAGGCCAGGGCCCAGAAATGGGGCGGCGTCCACAGGAAAATGATCAAAAACAGGATTAAGGCTTCAGGACCGACATCGCCTGTGATGGCAGCCCATCCCAGCAACGGCGGCATGGCGCCAGATGCGCCACCGATCACGATGTTCTGTGGCGTCAGGGGCTTGAGCACGACGGTGTAAACCACGGCGTAGCCGACGAAGGTAGCGAAGGTCAACCACATCGTCAGCGGGTTGACCCAAAAATACAGAATCAGGGAACCCGCAACCCCAAGCGCAGCTGAAAAAAGCAGCGTCTGGGTATCACTCAATTGGCCGCGCGCGGTGGGCCGCCAAGAAGTTCGCTTCATCTTGGCATCGATGGTTTTTTCCACGATGCAGTTAAAGGCCGCAGCCGCAGCCGCAACCAGATAAATACCGAGGCAGGCAGCCGATGCCAATCTGAGTTGCTGCACATTGGGCAGTCCTGGTACGGCCAAAACCATTCCGATCAGTGCGCAAAATACGATCAGTTGAATCACGCGCGGCTTGGTGAGCGCATTGAATTGGCGCAATACCGACAGCGCGGGCAAGCTGGCGGCACCACTCATTTGGCGTACCTCGGCTGTGTACTGTTGGCCACGTCCCATACCGACGCAGTTGGTACCAGCCGGCTTGCCGCCAGCATCCAGACCAAGGTGGCAACCATTGCGCCAGCTCCACCGGTGTGCAGCACCGCTGCGACCAGCGGCCAACCCAAAATGACGTTGCTCAGGCCAGTGAGCAGTTGCAGTGCTACAAGGACGCCCAAAAGTCGCGCAGGTCTGTGCAGATGAGCGGGACAAGCCGGCCGGGAAAAACGCCAGGCTACTGCGAGAAGCACGGCCGCGGTCAACATCGCCAAGCTGCGATGAAAAAAATGGATTGCGGTAATGGCCTGAAAGCTGATGGCTTGGCCGTTGGCACCCATTCCCAGCGGTCGCCACAGCGCAAATCCCGAAGCATCCATTGGCGGCCACCATTGCCCCTGGCACAAAGGAAAGTCGGTGCAGGCAAGCACGGCATAGTTGGTACTGACCCACGCACCGCTGGCCGCTTGTGCAAACAAGAGCCCAAGCGCCCCAAGCAAACCAAGCCAAAGCCCGCGGGACAGTGCTGCAGCACGGTTGTTTGGGTCGGCAAGCGGCGCCGAGCGCACCACCTGCAACGCGAGCAAAGCCAGCAGCGTGTAGCCTCCCAGCAGGTGCAGGCTGACAATGGCAGGGAACAGTTTCATGGTCACCGTCAATGCACCAAAAGCCCCCTGCACGCAGACCCACAGCAACACGAAAGTAGGCAGCCAAGGATTGACCGCCAGCTTTGAATCATTGGAGCGACGCCCCGCGAACCAACGTGCCCACCACGCCATGGCAGTGAGCGCCAGAATCAAAACGCCGACTCCGGTGGCCAGATAACGGTGCACCATTTCGATCCATGCCTTGCCGTGGGTCACCGGGCCATCCGGCATGTGCGCCTGGGCGGCGTCGATTGCAGAATGCGCTGACAGGGGGTTGCTCTGGCCGTAGCAACCCGGCCAATCCGGGCAGCCCAATCCGCTGTCGGTAAGCCGGGTGAACGCACCGAACATCACCAGATCAAAAGTCAGAAACAAGGTCAATACGGCCACTGCATGAAAGCGACCCACACCGGCCGTGCCCCGCTGGCGCAGCATGACCCACAGCAAAGGGCCGGCTGCCAGCAGGAGGCCAAGCATCATCACGGCAAAAGCCGGCGTCAGGTTGTAAAGAGGCACTTCCATGACCCGCTTAACGCCCCACCTTGTGCCAACCCGCCGATGCGCGCATCAGGCGCTCCAGGTCGCGTTTGTGGCCGGGCGCTGTTTGGATCGAAATTCCCGGCGGAAAACGCATCATCCAGTTACCCATGGGGTCCACCACATACAGGTGCTCAGAAAGCGCGTGACCTGCTTGCGGTTGCAACCAGGCAGACAGTGCAGCTTCAGGCACGCGCAGCACAATGGCACCTTTGAGTCCGGGTTGGAGAGCATCCGGCACTGGTACATCGTCAGTAATCAGCCAAACCCAGTCAAGACGGTCTTTTTCAGCGCCCAGGCCTTCACGCAACTGGCGCTGAAAATACAACCGATTGACGCATGCAGCATCGCAGGCACCACCACCCACGCTGATCAGGAAGAATTGGTCCCGCAAGGTTTGCAAGTTCACTTCCTTCCCCTGTAAATCATGCGCCAGCAAAGCCGGCACCGGGCGTTGGGGCTCTATCAGATCGCCATAATTGCGTCGCCCCTGCGGTCGTACCACATAGTAAGAAAAGTACGACGCAACCACAGGCGCTGCGCAAATCAACAGCACCAACAGCATTTTCCATCGCCCGACCCGCGTGCGAACCTGCGGGCTGGATCCAATTTCTTGCGGCGTGGGCATGGAGTGAACGGTCATGCCAAGGGGCTGGTCGTCATGGATACTTTCACGAGACATGGGAAGCGGGGTCCTCGGTGCGGCGAATAGGGGGCTGAAACCATTGAAAACGGACATACAAAAACGCAATCAGCGCGGCAATACCGAACCACTGCGCGGCATAGCCGTAATGCTTTTCAACGCCCAAATTGATGGGTGGCCAATCTCTTTGCAAGCCATCCTGGTCGTTACCCGCTTGCATCAGAACCACGGGAAGAAGGGGTGTTTTGATTTCAGCGCCAAATGACTCAAGCTCTACATTTTGCCGGATCGCGGTTTGTGACGGCGTACCCGGCTCATAAAGCTTGCCGGGTTGAGGGGCAATGCGACCGTGCAGGGTAACTATCCCTGCCGGTGTCGCAAGTGTTGGCAAGGCAGTTCGATTCAAAAAGTTGCGCATAACCCAGCCGCGGTAAACAAGAATGGTTTTCCCGCTGTCTTGGAGTTGCAAAGGCGTAACCACGTAAAAACCAACCTTGTCATTCATCTGCCGGTTGTCCAGAAAAATTGTCTGACCTGAAAGCCAATGACCCGTGAGAGATGCGTTTCTGTAAAGGATTTTTTCGGCATCTGCCTTGGTGCCCAAGGCACTGAGCGCCGTACCGCCAAGCTCAACCTGATCGGATTGGGCCAAAATGGACGCCTTGATCGCGTTTTTCTGTGCTGCCCGAGAGAGCTGCCAAAGCCCCAGCGACAACGTGACCACAATTGCCAAAACGGCGCCAACAGTTACCACCCAAAACCGCATCCGTGCATTCACAAGATAATCCTGTCCATGCCATACCTCGTAGCACTTGCATTTTTTGCCATTCTGAGCTGCCTCGCAGCCGCGCTTTTTTTCATGCTCAAGGGCGGGCAGGAGCAGCAGTCGCAAGACAAATCAAAACGCATGGCGCGGGCATTGGCGATGCGGGTTGGATTTTCAGTACTACTGTTCATTTGCCTGCTGGCCTCCTGGCAGATGGGCTGGATCCACCCTACGGGCATTGCACCGGGTCGATAAGCCACTGCATGCAATTCTTCAATCAAAAAGGCACCGCGCACGGTGCCTTTTTTTGTGGGGCCTAAAAGCGCAATCAGAGCCAGTAAACCAGCACGTAAAGGCCGAGCCAAACCACGTCAACAAAATGCCAATACCATGCCGCGCCTTCGAAACCGAAGTGTCTTTCTGACGTGAAATGGCCTTTCTGCAGGCGCAGCGTGATAAACAAAAGCATCAGCATGCCCACAAAAACGTGAAATCCGTGGAAACCGGTCAGCATGAAGAAGGTTGACCCGTAAATACCCGAACTCAATTTGAGATTCAATTCCGTGTAGGCGTGGTGGTATTCAAAGCCCTGCACCAGCAAAAAGGTTACACCCAGCAACACCGTCGTCCACATAAACGCAATCGTCTTGGCGCGGTTACCAGCGATGAGCGCATGGTGTGCAATCGTCAGCGTCACACCGGAACTCAGGAGCAATGCCGTGTTAATCGTCGGCAAAGGCCAAGGCCCAACGGTCGCAAAGGGCTCCACGATGCCGGCAGGTGAACCTGTTGCACCGGCAGCCATGCTGGGCCACACCGCTTTGAAATCAGGCCACAGGAGGCCGTTTTCCAGGCTCCCCAGCGCCGGTATCGAATGCGATCGCGCCCACCAAAGCGCCGAAAAGAAAGCGCCAAAAAACATGACTTCGGAAAAAATGAACCAGCTCATGCTCCAGCGAAATGACAGGTCGATCTTGCGGCCGTACTGACCACCCTGACTTTCCGACACAGCCTGGCTAAACCATTGGAACAGCACAAACAGCCAGCCAGCCAATCCCGCAAGCAACGAATAGCGCCCCCACTCAACGCCATTGACCCACTGACCGGCACCGAGAATCACAAAGAACAGGCCGGTGGCAGCCAATACGGGATGGCGCGATGGCCCAGGTACAAAATAGTACGGGGTTGAACCGCTTGTCGAAGAACTCATGTCAGATCCAATCTTTCGAAATACTTTTAACTTGTGCCCCTAAAGGCCGCTATTTACTTGGCAACGACCCAATGCACCAGGCCGATCAGCCCCACCACCATCAATAACACCGACACCAGCCCCACCACCACCAGGTGAATGGGATTTACCCGCGCCAGATCGTCCTGGTAGCCCTTGCGGCTGCGAATACCAACCATGGACCAGGCGACAAACTTCAAACTGCTCCAGATAGAAACCTGGCTTTTGGTGGCAATCGGCTCCACATCCATCAAACGCCCCTGCTACTCTTTACAGAATCCGCACCCGCCACCGGCGCGGGCGGCACTTTACCGCCGACCTCGAAAAACGTGTACGAAAGCGTGATCGTCTTCACATCCTTGGACAGCTTGGGATCAATCACGAACACGACCGGCCAGACCTTCTTTTCACCGGGATTGAGCGTGTACTGGTTAAAGCAAAAACACTCCACCTTGTTGAAATGCGCCTGGGCCTCCATCGGTGCGTAGCTCGGAATGGCCTGTGCAGACATGCGGCGGTTCTGAACGTTCTGGAATTCATACATCACCGTGGTCAATTCGCCTGGATGCACATCCACGGAACGCTTGGCGGGCTTGAATTCCCATGGCCCGCGCGTGTTTGCGTCAAATTCAACGGTGATGGTTCTGGATTCATCCACCTGGGAATTACTGGGAGAGCCGGCTTTCAATCCCGGAACTTCCTGCTCAGTCAGCGCCAAAACATTGAGGCCAGTGACTTCGCACAAGGTTCGGTACAAGGGCACCAACCCGTAGCCGAAGGCAAACATCAGCACCGTCACGACGCCGAGTTTGCCCAACATGCTGCGATTGACACGTTCCGCACCCATGGATCTAACCGCCCAGCAAAGCCATCTTCGCCATGAAACCAAAAAAGAACACCGCAACCACCGAAGCCAGAATCAGCCCCAGCTTCACGTTGGACTTTTTTTGTTCGGGAGTTTGGGCCATATCAGCCAATCACCCGCGTAGCAGTTGCATCCAGTTTAGGCGGGTTCTCAAAGGTGTGGAACGGCGCCGGAGATGGCACTTCCCATTCCAGCCCCTCTGCAGCCTCCCAAGGCTTCTGGGGCGCTTTTGCGCCCTTGCCCATCATGGTTGGCAACACCACAAAGAAGATGAAATAAACCTGCGCGAAGCCGAAGAAGAATGCTCCAACGGACGCAATGGCATTGAAATCCGCAAACTGCATCGGGTAATCCGCATAACGGCGCGGCATGCCGGCCAACCCCAGGAAGTGCATCGGGAAGAACGTTACGTTAAACGCAATCAATGACCACCAGAAGTGAATTTTTCCACGCGTTTCGTTGTACATGACACCAGTCCACTTCGGGCTCCAGTAGTAATAGCCGGCAAACATGGCGTACAGCGAGCCTGCTACCAGCACATAGTGGAAGTGCGCCACCACATAGTAGGTGTCATGGATCTGAATGTCGATCGGCGCCATCGCCAGAATCAGTCCGGTAAAGCCTCCCATGGTGAACACGAAGATAAAGCCAACCGCAAACAGCATGGGCGTCTCAAAAGTCATGGAACCCTGCCACATCGTGGCAATCCAATTGAAGATTTTCACCGCGGTGGGCACAGCGATCAACATCGTTGCATACATGAAGAACAGCTGACCTGTTACCGGCATGCCGGAAGTAAACATGTGGTGCGCCCACACGATGAAGGACAGAATTGCAATGGACGACGTCGCATATACCATCGACGCGTAACCGAACAGGCGCTTGCGGGCAAAGGCCGGCACAACCTGGCTGATGATGCCAAACGCCGGCAGGATCATGATGTAAACCTCAGGGTGGCCGAAGAACCAGAAAATATGCTGGTACATCACCGGGTCACCACCGCCCGCCGGGTTGAAGAAACTGGTTCCAAAGTGGCGGTCCGTCAGCGTCATGGTGATTGCACCCGCCAAAACCGGCATCACCGCGATCAGCAGGTAGGCAGTGATCAGCCATGTCCAGGCAAACATGGGCATCTTCATCAGGGTCATGCCGGGCGCGCGCATGTTCAGGATGGTCACAATGATATTGATCGAACCCATGATCGACGATGCGCCGAGGATGTGCATTGCAAAAATACCGGCATCCATGCTGGGACCCATCTGCAACGTGAGTGGCGCATAGAGTGTCCAACCCGCGGCAGGTGCACCGCCTGGCATGAAGAAGGAGCCCGCGAGCATCAGGGCCGCAGGAATCATCAGCCAGAAACTGAAGTTATTCATGCGCGCAAAGGCCATATCGGATGCGCCAATTTGCAAAGGGATCATCCAGTTCGCAAAGCCCACGAAGCCCGGCATGATCGCGCCAAACACCATGATCAGACCGTGCATGGTCGTCAGCTGGTTGAACAACTCGGGATTAACGAACTGCAATCCGGGCTGGAACAATTCGGCCCGAATGAGCAATGCCAATACCCCGCCAATCATCAACATCGTCAGGCTAAACACCATGTACAACGTACCGATGTCTTTGTGATTGGTCGCAAATACCCAACGCCGCCAACCACTTGGCGCACCATGATCGTGGTGATCATGGGCATCATGGACATGATCGTGGTGACCTAATACTGCGCTCATCTTGATTTCCTTCTCAATTCACTGATTTCGATCCACTAATTCAGCAACGTCGCGATCTGCGCGCTCACTTGCGCAACGCAACCACATCGGCAGGTTGAACCAGTTGGCCAGTTTTGTTAGACCAGTTGTTTTTCGTGTAGGTAATTACTGCGGCAATGTCAGTGTTGCTCAATGCCTTCCAGGAAGGCATTGTCAAATTGTTCTGCCCATTGAGGACCACCATGATTTGCTTGGTCTTGTCGTCATCCAGAACGACCGGGTCACCGTCCAAAGCCTTGACAGCACCGCCTCCCTTGCCATTGGCCTGATGGCAAGCCATGCAATTCGCCGCATAAACCTTTTCGCCGAGTTTGAGGCTGTCTTCCAGCGCCCATACCTTGGTTGGATCATCCGCCTTGGCGGCCATTTTTTTGGTTTCTTCAGCCACCCATTTGGAATAATCCTCGGCCGATACCACCTTCACCTGAATCGGCATATAGGAATGCTCTTTGCCGCAAAGTTGCGAGCATTGCCCGTAATAAGTACCCATTTTTTCAGCACTGAACCAGGTATCGCGCACAAAACCGGGAATGGCCGCCTGCTGAATGCCCAGTGCAGGGACCATGAAGGCGTGGATGACGTCGTTGGCAGTAGTGATCAGACGCACTTTTTTGCCGACCGGCACCACCAGCGGGTTGTCCACTTTGAGCAGGTAGTCATCCACGGCGACTCCCTTGGGAGGACCGCCATTGGTGGACATTTCGCGCTGGGCCTGATCAAGGTTGGACAGGAAGCCAATGCCCTCACCCTCGCCTTTGAGATAGTCATAACCCCATTTCCACTGCATTCCGGTGACCTTGATGGTCAAGTCTGCACTGGTGGTGTCCTTCATGGCTACGACGGTTTTGGTTGCCATCAGACCCATCACCACGACGATCAGGAATGGGATCAGCGTCCAGACAATTTCAACCGTGACGCTTTCATGAAAGGTCGCTGGTTTGTGTCCAACCGATTTGCGATGCTTCCATATGGAATAAAACATCACCGAAAAAACCGCTACGAAAATAACGGCACAAACGATCAACATGAACCAGTGCAACCAGGCCTGATCTTGAGAAATCCGGGTGACCCCATCGGTCAAGTTCAATTGGTTGACTGCGGGGCCTCCCGGCAGGTCATTGACCGCAAAAGCCAACGTGAACATTGCCGAGCAGCTCCATGTGACCGCTGCCATCGTCAATGAAGTCAGCCAATTGAAAACGCTCTTCATCGCTCTTACCTTTTCTGTAATTCAAAAGTTCTACGCCCCGGTGCACCGCGAGCACCTTGGACTTGGGAGACAAATCAGGACAAGCCCTGCCAATAATTCTGCGGGATTGTAGCTGAGTGCCTCAACAAAGCGGGCACGCGGGTCACCTCAATTTGGGCAACGGCAATGAGACGCCGGATACGCCGGATGCGGACCGTTTCAGGGTGCGACGCATCTCCTCCAGCGAGAGGCTGGTCTGCGGTTTGACATGCAGCTTCGGCACCGGTTTGAAGGCATGGCCGTAGTTGATCTCGAAAGTCAACTCGAGCCGCCCGTCATGGCGAACCGCCGATAGTTGCGTCTCCAAAGCAGCCTCAAGTTGCGCCTTCCAGGCCCGGCCACGCAATGCAGGAAATCGTGCCGGATGAAGATTTCTTCCCAGCCCGCGCAACTCTTCCAGCAGGGTCTGCGGTGAGGTGTAGGTCAGGGTAATACGCTCCATATCCATCACCGGCTCGGCAAATCCGGCCCGCACCAGCATGTCACCCCAATCGTGCATATCGGTAAATTGATGTCCTGGGGCAGGCCAACCTGCTTCGGCGTACAAACGCCTGAGTTGGACCACCGTGTCCGGCCCCAGGCAGGAGAACATCAGAAATCCGTCAACGTCAAGCATGGCGTGCCAGCGCTCTATCAATGCCTGAGGATCGGCGGCCATGTGCAAAGCCATATTGGCCCAGAGCATTTGTACCGGGTGTTCAAGGGGCACAAACTGTGCGGCCTTGTGGCTCCAGCGCGCCGGACTCCACCAGGGCCGGGCCAGCGCCCGTCGGGTGATTTCCGCGTGCTGGGCTAACTCAGTGACCACGAAGCATTGGGCCTGCGGATAGCGCTGACTGAGCAGCGTGTGCGCCTGGAGGCCACCCCGCAGAGGCTCCCAGTGTGCCCAGCGCTGCGGCCTTGCCACAATCCACTGCAAGCGGCCTTCCATACGGCGCGCAACTTCTTCATGCAGCCAGGGCGATTGGGCCGGCGCGTGGCGGGCCCACCGCGCTGCGGCAATTGGATCAATGGTGGGTGGGCGCTCAGTCACGCGGGGAGTATATTGACTTGATGTTCAGTACGCTGATCACCGGTTTATCCAGACACATTCCCAGCCAGTGCGCGATCTGCCGCAGCTGGCCCGCGCAGCCGCTGTGTGACGCTTGCATCAGCCGATTTGCCCAACCTGTTGCGCGCTGCCGGACCTGTGCCCTGCCCCTGAACTTGACGGCCCCCAGGGCCCGGTGTGGCCAATGCCTGATCCAGCCACCGGTGCTGGATGCAGCGCTGGCGGCCGTGGCCTACGCCTACCCCTGGTCCGACATGATCGTGAAATTCAAATTTCATGGCCAGACTGCGTGGGCCCGGTCGATGGCGACGCTGATGCGCAGCACGCCATGGGTGGAGCCTGCGCTGGATGACGCTGACTGGCTTTTGCCAATGCCTCTGACCCGCACACGG
>CAIOLZ010000203.1 GCA_903859265.1 uncultured beta proteobacterium | reverse complement strand
GGCGATGTCAACGATGTTCACAGAGAGATCCTTAGCGCAAATGAGTTTCTGTCGGGTGTGCTAGAGCAGGCACGATATTTCATTCCCCAGAAATAGCGTAGGTGCCACCTGTTCCGCCGCTCAGTTGGACATAGCCCCCACTAGGGATGATGTAAGGCCCCGTTGTTGTGATTGTTGACGTTAATCCAAAACTACTAGTCACCGCAGTTTGAGCATACCAGTTCGCAGAATTATCTGCATTTTTCTGGATGGTGGGTGCAACTGACGGTGCTACAGAACACCAAATCGTAACAGAACTCACACCAATAGCACTAATTGGCGATCCATCCCAAGCAAGGGGGGCGGGATTGAGACTCATGATCGTATCCTTCAAAATATGGCTATTCGTAAACGAATTATAACTTTAAATTTATTTTAAATCTTCAGCCTCATGTTGCAACCGGCAAGCAGCCATGTAAGCGTCCATCGCTGAATCCAACATCGCGCTTGCGCAAAGCTGGCATCGGCCCGCCGCTTCCCAATCACCCGATTGCGCCACTTGCAAAAAGCTATGATACGCCTGCGCATGATTGCTGGCAGCAATATTGAAGGTTTGCAATTGTTCCCGAATGGCCTCAGCGGTGGATGACATGATTAACCCCGGATGGAACGGAGGGATGCAATAGCGTTTCGGCGGATTTCATCATCAACGTCGTCCATGCGTTCAGCCTTACGAGGGCTGCTATCTTGCGCACTTTCAGGTCGCGGTGGCGATACGGGCTGTTCATCACCAGCAGGCTCGTAATCGGCAATGGCCTCAAAATCGAGATTGAGCGGCGACGAGAACAGACGTTTTTGATTGTTGAGGTTGTCAGCCATCCATTCAATGACCTGCGCCCTTGCGGCTGGCGGCACCATGGGCGTTAGAACTTCGACGACGGCAATGATGGCCTTTAGCACGACATCTTCGCCGCGCATTTTCTCGCTTTCAGGCTCGTCAAGCAGGGTGGGCCATTCAGCGTGGAAACTGTTGCGCCATTCGTTGAAGGCAGCCGCATAGGAAACGTCGCCATATTCATCAGGGAACTTGCTCTGGATCGTTTTGTAAAAGTCCTCGTTCCAAGCCCGGTACATAACGATTTCGGTCATGAAATCATACAAGGGCTGCATCCATTCGCGGATGCCGTCCACGAACTGCGCAATGGCCTTGGCGTCTTCAGTGCCTTCACCAAAGCCTTCAGCAAAGGTTTCGGAAAGCAGCATCTTGGCTGGGGTGCCGCAAGCCGAGGCGATGTTCTCAATGATGTTCTTGCGGGCGAGGCTAAATGCCCCGTCAAGGTTTTGAAGATTGAGGCTTTCGATGCTTTCCGCCGTGCCAATGGACAACACGTTGTTGGTTTGCGCCTCTTTCAGCATTTGGCGCTTTTGGCCAAAGATCCGCATCATCGGCGCGTCGACTGCGCTGGACTGGCTTTCCATCTTGGTGACCAGCAGGCCAGCCTTTGTGGCGACCATGGCGTCTGTGGCCATCGTCATCAGGAAAGACTTTAGCGGGAACAGTCCGCGCTGATAGACCGAACGACCAACAAAGCCGAAGCCCGCGTTTTCGTACGCGATGTAGATCGGCGCTTCGTTCATCAAAACACAAACCCGCGAGCGGTGGTAGGCTTTACCGGCTACCGCAACGCCTGACACCTTTTGGAAGTCCAGAGCGTTGGGATCTTGGTTAAGTACAAGACTGCCTGCCGTGTTCAGCGGGTCGAACGTGCTGATCGACATTTTGGCACCGTACAGCGCCTTGAAATCAACTTCCTTGTCGGTTTCCTCATCCTTGACCACGAGGCCGAGAGTGGAGATCCCGTAAATGCGAGCCGTGCGCGCAGCGTTGATAATGTGATTGCTGGCTTTCAGGTCGTCCCATTCCTGTTCGAACGCCTCGACCAGCATCAGCCCGTCGTTGGGAGCCTTGGGGACCGTGATTTTG
>CAIOLZ010000202.1 GCA_903859265.1 uncultured beta proteobacterium | reverse complement strand
GTAATGCCCAGTACACGGGGTGATACAAACATTTGACCGACAATTTGTTTCCCGATGTCGTTTTCCTTGCCCACCCTTGATACCACCATGGCAGCCGCCACCGAAATCAGCAGTCCGGGAATCTGGGCGACCAGCGCATCGCCGACGGCCAGCAAAATATAGGTGTCAGCGGCCTGCGAGGCGGTCAGGTCGTGCTGCAACACGCCCACGGCAAAGCCGCCAAAAATGTTGATCAGCAAGATCAAAATTCCGGCGACCGCGTCACCCCGCACGAACTTGGACGCGCCGTCCATCGATCCGAAAAACTCGGCTTCCTCGCCCACTTCGGCGCGCCGGCGCTTGGCTTCCTTTTCGTCAATCAGGCCGGCGTTGAGGTCGGCGTCCACGGCCATTTGCTTGCCGGGCATGGCGTCCAGGGTAAAGCGTGCCGACACTTCGGCAATCCGCTCGGAACCCTTGGTCACCACCACAAAGTTGATCACCACCAGAATGGCAAACACGATCAGACCGACTGCAAAATTCCCCCCGATCAGGAAGTGGCCGAAAGCCTCGATCACCGCGCCGGCTGCGCCAGCGCCGGTATGCCCCTGAAGCAGCACCACCCGGGTGGACGCGACGTTGAGCGACAGCCGCATCAAGGTGGTCAGCAGCAGTACGCTGGGAAACGCTGCGAAATCCAGCGGACGAATCATGTAGGCCGCCACCATCATCACCATCAGCGCAACCGCGATGTTGATGGTGAAAAACATGTCCAGCAGGATCGGCGGCAGCGGCAACACCATCATGGCGAGGATGGCTACCACCAACATCGGCGCGGCGGCGCCCTGGACGACGCCGGCATTCTTGGCGTACCAGGCCTGAAAGGCTTTGATCTGTGCGTTCATGCTTCAACCGCTTGCAGGGTTTTGGACTGCGGATCGAGCTCCGGCGGAACAAAGGGTTGGGGCACATCACCAGGCATCGGCCCTTGGCCGTTGATCGCGGCGCGCAGCCGGTACACATAAGCGAGCACCTGTGCCACTGCGGTGTAGAGCGCCGAAGGAATGTCCTGATCAAGCTCAGCATTGGCGTACAGCGCGCGAGCCAGCATGGGGGACTGGAGCACGGGAATGGCATGTTTTTTGGCGATGTCGCGAATCCTCATGGCCAGAAGGTCGGAGCCTTTGGAGATGACTTGTGGCGCACGCATCGTCTTTTCGTCGTAGCGGATGGCAACTGCAAAGTGGGTCGGGTTCATCACCACAAAGTCGGCCTTGGGAACCTTGTTGACGCTGGCCTTTTTTGCGAGCTCACGCTGCTTGCGCCGGATCTTGGCCTTCACCTGTGGGTTGCCGTCGTTCTCCTTGCCCTCCTGCTTGAATTCCTGGTGTGACATTTTCATCTGGTCCTTGTGCAGAAAGTTCTGCAGCGGTACGTCAACCATCGCAGCGAGCAGCAAGACCAGCAACATCAGACCGATGCCACCGGTAATCCATTGGGTGAGCTTGACCACAGCGGATGACGAAGGCTGCATCACCAGCGAGGTCATTTCCTGCATGCTGTTGCCCAGGAACATGGCGGCAATCGTGAACAGTATCGCCATCATCAGCAGTGTCTTGGCGGTAGAGACGAGTTTTCTTTTGCTGAAAAGGTTGGCAATTCCCGTGAGCGGGTTGAGGCGGCTGAAGTCGGTCATCAGCGGTGTCAGACTGGCCACCCAACCGCCCGATGCGACGGCCGACAAAATAGCGGCAGCCATGATGATTCCTGCAAAAGCCGCGCAACCGGCCAGGCCC
>CAIOLZ010000201.1 GCA_903859265.1 uncultured beta proteobacterium | reverse complement strand
CGCGTACGCAGTGGAGGAACTGGGGTTTGACGCCTGCATTGATTACAAGCTCTATTCCGATGCGGGGGCACTCTCCAAAGCCATCAAGGATGCCTGCCCGGATGGCGTGGACGGCTATTTCGAGAACGTGGGCGGCGTGATACTTGATGCCGCTTTGATGCGCATGAATGCCTTCGGCCGGATTGCATTGTGCGGAATGATTGCCGGTTACAACGGCGAGCCCTTGCCCATGCGATACCCCGCGCTGATCCTGACCCAGCGGCTGACGTTGCAGGGTTTTATCGTCAGCGAGCACATGGAAATCTGGCCGGAAGCGCTGGCCGAACTCGGCGCGTTGGTTGCGACCGGCAAGCTGCACCCCCGGGAGAGCATTGCACATGGCATTGAGGCTGCGCCCGAGGCCTTTTTAGGACTCCTCAAAGGTAAAAACCTGGGCAAGCAACTGGTCAAACTGTTCTGAGCATGATCAAAGATTTCAAGGGTAAAACGGCAGTGCTGACAGGTGCCGGGTCCGGATTCGGACTGGAATGTGCGCGGATTGCAGCCGGTCTGGGTATGAACCTGGTACTGGCTGACGTGCAGCAGGACGCGCTTGACCTGGCGAATGCGGAGATGGCGCGCCGGAGCGCTCCGGTGCTTTCCATGCGGGTGGATGTGTCCAGGGCCGATCAGGTCGAGGCGCTGGGTGCAGCCACCCTGGAACGTTTTGGCCCACCCCACTTTGTGTTCAATAACGCCGGTGTTGCGTCGGGAGGACTCATCTGGGAAAGCAGCGCTGCGGACTGGGATTGGGTGCTGGGGGTCAACCTGATGGGCGTGGCCCATGGGGTGCGCGTTTTCACGCCCATGATGCTGGCCGCCGCGGCTGCGGACCCGGACTACTCGGGCCATATTGTCAACACGGCGAGCATGGCAGGGCTTGTAAACGCGCCCAACATGGGCGTTTACAACGTCAGCAAACACGCGGTCGTGGCATTGACCGAGACCTTGTACCAGGACCTCGCTTTGGTGTCAGACCAGGTCAGTGCCAGTGTTTTGTGCCCGTTTTTCGTCCCCACTGGTATCAGCCAGAGCCACCGCAACCGACCTGAAGCCCTTGAATCAAAGAGCCTGCGGCCCACCAAGAGCCAGCGCATTGGCCAGGCCATGAGCGACAAAGCCGTTGCTGGCGGCAAGGTGACCGCTGCCGAAGTAGCGCAAAAGGTGTTCTCTGCGATCGCTAACGGCCAGTTTTACATCTACAGCCATCCGCACGCCATTGCCTCGGTGCAGACCCGCATGGAGGACGTACTGCAAGCGCGCAATCCCAGCGACCCGTTTGCTGCGAAACCGGCATTGGGTGCCGATTTGCGCAAAGCGCTGCGCGACGAGGCTTGAACAACTCCAGTTCCTGATGGCCGACTCGCAGGGCGCTGGACCGTCACCGCCTGGCTTGCAGTCGCATCTGCAAGCCCACAGGCGTCATAGTGAAAGCCATCAGTTCAGTGGGTTCGTGACCATCCTGGGTGCTCACAAACGCGATGTCAAAGCGGTTCAGCAGGGTGGCCATCGCCATTTTTATTTCCAGCAAAGCCAGGTAGCGCCCCGGACAGATTCGGG
>CAIOLZ010000200.1 GCA_903859265.1 uncultured beta proteobacterium | reverse complement strand
TACCACGGATCCGACAGCTTTACCTATACCGCCACCGGTTTGGGCGGTACCTCTGCCGCGGCTACAGTCAGCATCAGTGCAACGCCGATCACTCCAGCCATCACCCGCTCGACACCGGTCAACACCACGCTCACGATTGACCTCACGACGCTTACGTCCGGCAGCATCTCCGGCTTTACCACCAGCGCGCCGGGGCATGGCACCGCCTCGGTCAACGGCAACGTCATCACCTATGTTCCGGTCAGCGGTTACGTGGGTGCAGATGCATTTACCTACACCGCCAATGGCGGCAGCGCCGGCAATTCAACGGGCAACATAACAGTGACCGTTACCGCGTTGACTGCTACCGCAGGCGGTGCAAGCATGAGCGTGCAACTCAATACCAGCGCCACCATGGATCTGGCGCCGTTCATCCACGGCACGGGCATTACAGGCGCCGCGGTCTCTTCCCAGCCCAAATACGGCACCGTGCAGATGGCAGGTACCAAGGCTACCTACACGCCGAATAACAACTACTTCGGCACCGACACCTTCGCCTATGTGGCCTTTGGCGCATCTGGCACGTCCGCACCGGCGACGGTGACGGTAAGCATCGTCGGCCGCCCTGACCCCAGCAAAGATCCCGTGGTGATCGGCGTGGTGAACACCCAAACACAGACGTTGGGCCAATTCTCCGGTACGCAAGTTGCCAATTTCACGCGCCACATGGAGTCGCTGCACCACATCGGCGGCGCTCCTTCTGCCAGCGGTGCCGCTACAAATCAGCCCGTTTCTGCTGCTCCACCGGTGGCAAGCGCCCTGACGGCGCAACCGTCAGCCACCCAGTTGCCAACGGGAGTGGGCAACGCTACTGCTTCGCTGCCGGTTTCATCGGCGATTTCGATGACGGCGGGCGAATTCGGCCTGGCAGCCTCTCCGCTCTTCAATCTGGCCGCCGCTCTGGTGGAAAACCGCAGCCTCAACCTGGGCGCACTCAGCGCCGCGTTGGATGGCCCAAATGCCAGCAGCGCCGCAACAGCACTGCCGGGTGACAAAGTCTGGGTCGAAGGCATGGTCAGCTTTGGGCAAAGCGATGCCACCGGCACCACGGCGTCCAGCGATTTCAGCACTACCGGGGTGAGCTTCGGTATCGATCACCCGATCAATGACAAGCTCGTTGTGGGGCTGGGCGTGGGTGTCGCCAAAAACATCACCAATATCGGCACTGACGGGTCGCGCAGCGTGGCCAAGGGCTATTCGCTGTCGGTCTATGGCAGCTATCTGCCCGGTGGCGATGCCTTCCTGGAAGCCATGCTGGGACTGGGAACTTTTGACTTCGATATGCAGCGCTATGTGGATCCTGTGGCTGACTACGAGTTGAGCACGCGCAAGGGTACGCAGATATTTGGATCTGTGGGTGGCGGGTATGAGTTCCGCAACGGCCCCAACATGGTTTCGCCTTACGTACGGCTTGAGTTCTCCAACAACCGGCTCGACGAAACCACGGAAACCGGTGCCGGGTCCTACGCTTTGACGTATTACGAGCAAAACGATAACTCCCTGCAGGCGGTGCTGGGCTTGCGGGGTGAGTTCATTCACTCGACCTCGTTTGGCTGGGCTGTGCCGCGGGTACGGGTGGAGTGGCGCCAGGAACTCGATAACGGCAGCGACGCGGCAATTTCTTATGCCGACCAGGTTGGCGGGACCCGCTACTCCATTGCGGGGGGCGCAATTTCGCAAAATGCTCTGGTGCTGGGTCTGGGCAGCGAATTTGTGTTCCGTGACGGGTGGTCGCTGGGCCTTGACTACCAGCTCACGCGCGCGTCAGCGCAAGAATCGAGCTACGCGATGCGCTTTACCCTGAGCAAAGAATTTGGTGTGAAAGGCCTGCCCAAGTTGTTGCCAAGTCTTGAAAGCGATTTTGAAGGTGATAGCGACATCACTGTGGACACGGGCATCACCTTTGACGACAACGTGACACGGGCCAAACTGCCCGGCGATATCCGCTCGGACAACTTCTACACCGTCAACGTCAGCAAAACGGTCATGAAGTTTTTGTCGGACAACACCCGGGTTTTGCTCACCGGCACCGTGGGCGGCGAGCGGTTTCAAAATTTCAACGGGCTGAGCAATGTCAGTCTTGGTGGCGAGGTCGCTTACCAGTACCGCAGTTCCGCAGAGTTTGATGCGGCCACCTGGGGCCTGGTCGGGACACTGACCGGCCTGGATTTTGAGTCCACCCTGCGTGACGGCGTGAAGTACTCCATTGGCGCAACCGTGTTGCAGCCCATGACCGACAGGATAACGGTGTTCGGTGCGTTGACGCGCAACCTGCGGGAGGCCAACAGCGATGTTTTCAGCACCAGAGACACCTCCATGCGCCTGAACCTGGACTACGCGTTGCACGGCGGCGGCACGGTCTATCTGGGGGGTGAGTACCGGGATGGAGACATTCTTTCAACCGGCCAGCAGTCGCTGGAAAACGTGACGGTGGCGGACAAATTTGTCCAGGATGACGCCTACCCCGGCACGCCGGTGTTCACCTACCGGCTGCCCGGCACCACGGTTTTGACAACCATTGGCTACAACCTGGGACTGGGTCCGCGTGATTCCATTGACCTGTCCTGGCGCAGAGTGGAATCCACGCCGAACTACCACCCGTCATGGGCCGACAGCCCTTCGAGCTACGTGAGCAACCAGTTACTGCTTAATTACCTGATGCGGTTTTGAGAACATGAACACTATGAGAACCGGCGCATCCCCTTGGTGCATCCTTGCATTGACCAGTGCGTTGCTACTGAGCGCGTGTGGCGGAGGGGGAGACGCCACCACATCGGGCAGCGGGGACATCATTCCCACCAACCAGGTTTTTGTACCAACCAACGGCCCTGACCGGTTCCTGCTGTTTCCCAACCCGCAAGTCCTTGCCGGTGGCTCTTTTCAAACCAACACGACGCAATATGCCAACGCCTATTACGCGGCCATCGATCCGGGCAATGACCGGGACACGTTGGCCAAATTCAAAGCTTTGAACGGCTTTGGAACCAGCGGGCCGGGCATCGTGGAAGAATCGATCATCATCGGGGACCAGCGTGATCTGGGTTACGGACGCAAAATGACTGGTCACCAGAACGCGGACGGCACGATCGCTTTTGTGGTTGAAAACTATCTGGTCGGCGACTACGGGCCCTACTCGCCTTTCAGCCTTCAGGCTGCCATTGACGGGGTGCAGCAATGGCATCTGGGTACCAATGGCATTGAATTCAGCCCGGGCCCCGGAGGGACGGTCAATTTTGCAAAGTTCTATACCTTCGATCCGATAACCGGAGCCCGGCTAACGCAGGCCGATCTGGATGGCCGTGGTGAAAAGGCAATGCCCGGTATTTGCATTTCCTGCCATGGCGGGCGTGGCGATGCGCTGACGCCGCCAGACCCGACCACCGGTCAACCGCTGTTTCCCAAATTGCTCAACTCCACCTCACGGGCTCGGGGAGACATATCCGGTCAATTGCATGCGTTTGAACCAGCATCGTTTGACTTCTCCACGCTCAGCGGCTTTACCCGAGCGTCGCAGGAAGCAAAAATCAAAATCCTCAACCAGATGGTTTTGTGCGCCACGCCACTGCCCTATGGCACGACCAAGCCCACCGGTTTCCCGGAGGACGATTGCCGCGCGGTGGCCAATCCCAATGAGTACCAGGGAACCGCTGCGGATTCCTTGAAAGCGATGTACGGCGGCAACGGGTTGCCGCAAGCCGCAAGCAACACCGTGGACACTTACGTGCCGTCGGACTGGCAGGCCAACGGGCAAAGCAGTCTGTACCTCAGCACCGTGTCGAATTCCTGCCGCGTATGCCACGCCATGCGCGGCACTGGCAACCAGTCGGACATCAACTTTGACACGTTCGGCAAATTTGACAGCTATAGAGACCGCATCCACGCGCATGTCGTGGAGCGCGGCAATATGCCCTTGGCCAAGCTGGTGTATGACAAGTACTGGTCAACGCCCGCTATTTACGGACCGATGGCAAGCTATCTTGCGGGCGCCGGCTACAGTGATGGCGCACAAAAGCCCGGCGGGCCCGTGGCGGATCCGGGACCGGATCGCGTCATCAAATCCTCCACCACCACTTTGTCGGCAGCGATGAGCCTGTATGCGACGAGCTACCAATGGACCGTCACGTCTGGCAATGCAACGCTGACCAACGCCAACAGCGCACAACCGGTGTTCACTGCCAACGGTGGGAACGGGACATATACCGTCTCGCTGGTTGCGTCGAACGGTACGAGCACCAGCAGCGCCAAGACGCTCACCATTGTGGTGAACTCGCTGCTCGCCAAAGACCCCGCCACCTTGAACTTTGCAGACATCAAGAACGTGTTGCAAAACGGCCCCGCCGGATGCGTGAACTGCCATGCCAGCACCAAAGACTCTTTAACGCAATCTCTCGTGCCTCCGATTGGCTACGACAGTTACGACCGATCCGGAACTGGTAATGCAGCAACGAACGACACGTGGTTTTACACCGAGCTGCGGGGCCGGATCAACTTCACCGACATCATCGACAGCCCGCTTTTGCGCAAACCCTCGGGGAATCACCATGGTGCCGGCGCAGCAGCCCTTTCGGGCTTCGACACCAGCCTGCCGGTAGGCTTACCAGGCCGCGCGGATTACGACCTGTTCGTTGGCTGGATACTCAACGGAGCGCCTCAATAGGACCGGCGCGGCCCGTTGTAGGCATCTTTGGCAAACACGAACGGCGTGGTGCGACCCACCAGCGCTTCAATCAATGCAAGCTCCTGGTCCGTGTGGTTCACAAAGGGTGCATTACGGATGTTTCGGCCGTCCCCTGCGTCTTTGGTGATATACAAAGGGCGGTCATGGTGCTTGGCCGTGACAGACTCCGAACTGGCAGGGTCATCGGTTGCCTGAATTTGCGTTGTCCCGTAGCAGGTGCAGAAGTAAGACAGGTCGGGCGCAGATTCCACGTAAAACCCGGTGCCACGGATACCGATGGTGGCCGTACTGGTGGTCACCCGCATCGGTGAATTGCGCGACACCGAAAGCAGTTTGCCGGTAAGCAGCCGCAAGCCGCCAATCACGATTGACGCGATGGACTCTGGCGGTGGCTGTTCAATGACCAGGCTGCTGTCGGCACGCAGAATCATGGCATGCGTACTCACGGCAAAAATCAGCTCGCTGCTTTTACCGGTCTCAACCTTGTCGCCCGGGTGAATGGCGGTTTGCATGTTTGCCGGCTGACCGTTGACCAGAACGGCTCCCGTCAAGCTGTAAACGGATTGGCCTGGCGGAAGTTTGCCTGGCTTTGAACCCAAAAAACTGGCGCTTTGCGCCTGCGCGCTGGTCCAGCCAGATGCAAACAAACCTGCCGTCAGCGCCTTGATCAGCCACTCACGACGGGGATCATCAACTTCATCATGCTTTTGCATTTTTAATGCCCGCCCTTACAGAGAAAAAAGCGCTTTGCGCCCGACCGCATTATGACGCGGAGCACTCAAATTGGGGCGGCGATCGCATCGTCGAGCACTTCAATCCAGTGCCGCACCGGTGCATCGGTGCCGCTTTGCAAATGGGTGATACAGCCGATATTGGCGCTGATGATGGTCTCGTCATTGCCCGGCTCAAGATTTCCCAACTTGCGGTCCCGCAACTGGTAGCCGATCTCCGGGTTCAGCACCGAATAAGTACCTGCCGACCCGCAGCACAAATGCGACTCGGTGCCGGCAACGCGCACCTGGAAACCCAGCTCCTTCAAATGCCGTTCCACGCCGCCGCGCAACTGCTGTCCGTGCTGCAAGGTACAGGGCGGATGGAACACCAGTTTGGGGTATGCGCCTGAGGCTTGCGGTCGCAGGACGGGCTTGAGTGGCGCCACCAGGTCAGGGAGCAATTCGCTCAAATCGCGGGTCAGCTCGCTAACCCGTTGCGCCTTGGCAGCGTAGGCCGGATCGTTGCGAAGAATATGTCCGTATTCCTTGACCGTGACGCCGCAACCCGAGGCATTCATGACAATGGCTTCGATGGGCGGGACGCCGTTGGCGCCGTTCGATTTCCGGTCGATGTAGGGCCACCAGGCATCAATGTTGGCGCGCATCGCGTCCATGCCGCCGTCCTGGTCATTGAGGTGAAATTTGACGGCGCCGCAGCAGCCAGCCCCGGTCGCCACCACCGCCTGAATGCCTGCCGCATCCAGTACGCGGGCCGTCGCGCTGTTGATGTTGGGACTCATGGACGGTTGCACACAGCCAGCCAGCATCAGCACCTTGCGCGGGTGTTCGCGCTCGGGCCACTTGCCCGGATTGCGGGCGACCGGTATTTTGTTTTGCAGCGCGGCCGGCATCAGCGGGCGCAGCATTTGACCGAGCTTCATCGCCGGACCAAAGAGTGGTGAAGGCAGGCCCTCTTTCAGGGCCCAACGCAACACCGACTCGCCGGCGGGCCGGGGCACCTGGGCGTCCACCAGCTTGCGACCGATGTCCACGAGATGCCCGTAATCCACGCCCGAGGGACAGGTGCTCTCGCAGTTACGGCAGGTCAGGCAACGGTCCAAATGCAGCTGGGTGGCCCGCGTCGGCGCCGCACCTTCGAGCACCTGTTTCATGAGGTAGATGCGCCCACGCGGCCCGTCGAGCTCGTCACCCAAAATTTGGTAAGTAGGGCAGGTAGCGGTGCAAAACCCGCAGTGCACGCATTTGCGCAAAATGGCCTCGGCGGCCTCGCCGTCGGCAGTTCCCTGATACTGCGGCGCCAGATTAGTTTGCATGGACAAGAGGCTCAAATGCTGGGTTGAAAACACCGTGCGGGTCAAAGCTGGCCCGCAAACGCCTGGCGATAGCAGCAGTGGCGGCGCTGGCCGAACCACCCGGCAACAGGCGGCTGCTTACCTGCGGCAATCGCACCGCGAGGCCAGCGGCATCGGGCTCTGCAATGCGGGAATCTAATGGCATCACAAAAATAGAAGCGCTCCCACCGGCCGCCGCCGCGGCTGCTTCAATATGCGCCCGTTGGCGCAGTGGCGCCCACAACCAGCGCTGGGCACCGTGCCACTCGACCATTGTGTTCTTCGCAGCAAAGGCAAAGCTCAGAACCGGCGCAGTTGGCGGAACACTCAAACGCCACAGGGCGTCATCAGGGCCGCCACCTTGCACAAAGAACGGCAGCTGCTGGTTACGACAATGCTCCCAGAAAGACCGGGCCTGAGCGGCAGCGTCCGGGCTTTGCATGCGGTTGCCTGGCGCGTCGCGCAACATCCGCACACACGCCGCCTCGACCGCCGCCACCGCGCCGCGCAACCGTACAAACAGCAGATGTTTACTTCCCGCCTCATTACTGTCGAACACCCAGCAACTGGCGTTCAATGGCAGAGGTTGCGCACCCCACCGATGCAGTTGTTCCAAAGCCTGTTCCTGGTCCAATTCAAAACACAGCGTGGTTTCGGCCGGCGCTATGGGCAGCACTTTCAGCGACACCTCGGTGAGGACGCCAAGCGTACCGAGCGCGCCCACCATCAAACGCGACACGTCATAACCGGCCACGTTTTTCATCACCTGTCCGCCAAAGGTCAGTTGTTGTCCCAGCCCGTTGATCAGCTTGAGGCCCAGCACAAACTCGCGCACGGCGCCCGTGCTGGCGCGCGCCGGGCCGCTCAGTCCACACGCCACCATGCCGCCCAGGGTGGCAGGCGATTCACCGGTACAAGACCAGCGGTAATGCGGCGGCTCGAACGGCAGGCACTGGCCTTGCCCGGCGAGCAGGTGCTCGATGGCTATGAGTGGCGTGCCGGCACCGGCGGTGACCACCAGCTCACTGGGCTCGTAAATAATGTTGCCGTTGAGTGCGCGGGTATCGAGCAAACGGCCGTTGCCGAGCGGGACATAAAAATCTTTGCTGCCGCCGCCGCGAATGTGCAGCGGCGTTTTTTCGGCAATTGCCGATTGGATTTGGTCCGTTACCCCGGCAACGGCTTGGTCAAACGAATTCATCCCCTGATGGTATGGCGAGCACCCGTTGAGCGCCGTGAATTTTTTGACGGCCGCCACTGCAGAAATTTTTTCAGTTACGCATCGATAAAGCAGTTCACCGGCAACCCGGGCGTTTCCACACGCATGAAAAATACCGCGCCCGAATCGGGAAACTCCAGCAGCTCCGCGGCAGCGCGGCCATGGCGGGCACTGGTCAGGAACAGTGTGCACAGATCACTGCCGCCAAAACACGGCATGGTCGGGCATTGCGCCGGGGTGGCAATTTCGCGTAGCAGCGTGCCATCGGGCGCAAAGCAGCAAACCCGCTGGCCTTCAAACATCGACACCCAGTAGTTGCCTGATATATCCACCGCCGCGCCATCCGGGCGGCCCTGGTAACCCCCCGATTGCGGGCTCCAGCCTGGGGGTTTGGGCGCAAATTCCAGGTAGGTGCGGTGGGCCGAAAGCACGTTGGTGACTATGTCGTAGTCCCAGGCGTAAACGATGTGCTTAGGCGTATCGGCCCAATACAGGGTGCGTGCGTCGGGACTCCAGGCCAAGCCATTGGCGGTCAGCGCGCCGTCGGCCTGGCGCACGACGACGGCCTGTGAATGGGCCATGGCGGGGCGGCAATCCACGGAAAACAATGCCGCAAGGTGGCCTGCTTTGGGCTCATCGATGGTGCCGACCCAAAAGCGGCCCAGTGCGTCACATTTGCCATCGTTGGCGCGCACGGTGGCCGTGTCGTAGGGCAACACGGTAATCAACTCCATAGCACCGCCCCACACGCGGGCGCGAAACACACCGTTGCGCAATGCAATCACCAGGCCGCCGCCTTTCGCCGGTGCAATGCAACCGGGCTCGCAAGGCATGGGCCAGACTTCGACCGATGGGGTGCTGCCCGGTAACTTCGTGGTTCGGAGAATTTTTTTTCCGGGAATGTCCACCCAGTACAACCTGCACTCAATGGGATGCCAGAACGGTGACTCTCCCAATTCATAAGTCCGGTCCACCAATTTTTGCCAGTCCGCATGCTCCATCATTCAAACGGCCTCAATGGCAATGCGCATGTGCGCCGCAAATGTCTCACCTGGCTCCAGCAGACGCACGCCCAGGGCTTGGGCCGTTGCGACACCATCGGCAACCAGATTCAGGGCATTGTTGACATGACTCACCGGCTCGATGGCAATGTTGTCCCGCTCCGGCCGCGTGAACACGACAAGGCACGTCAAATCGGAAGTAATGGTCAACACAAAGCGGGCGTTGCGCAAAACAGCCTTGCCTCCCCAGCCGTCAAAACAATGGTCAACCGACAAAGCCGCGCAGTCCTGCCGCAATCCCGGGTTGGGCAGGCGGCGGGTGGGCAATTTGTCGGCGTCCATCTCCCAGCGACCTTGCGCTTCAAACGTCAGATGGTCGCTCGCGTGTTTGGCAAAGTAAGGATGCCAGCCCAGACCCGCAGGGGCAGCGACGGATGCACGGTTGGTCACGGCCATGCGCAGTTCCAGCGCGTCTTCGTGCAGGCTGATGGTTTGGCTGGCAGAAAAGGCAAATGGCCAACTGTCGTCGGGTGTGTGTTCGAGGGTCAGCGTTACCGTGCTGGTCGGCATGCCGGGGCTGCTGGCATGTGGTGCAAGCTGCCACGGCCGTTGCCATCCAACGCCATGGATAGCGTGGGGCTCTGGATCAAAGTTTTTCGCAAGAGAAAACTGTTGGCCTTGCCAGCGAAATTGCGCAAACGCCTGGCGGTTGGAATAAGGAACCAGAGGGTAGCTGGCGCACTCCCGGACCGATTGCAATTGGGCGCCGGGCGTTGAGCGCAGCACGGGTATGTGGTTGTGCCAAAGACCGGCAATACAAGCACCTTGCCCGGGGTTGATGTCGCAAACCAGTTTGTCGTTTTTTAGGGTAAGGGTCATGGGCGGGGCAGGATGGGCTCGCTGTCGCAACGCTTCGGTACATTTGACGGCGAAACTATTTTCCGGGCTGTGCTTTTCCACTTTGTTTGTAATATAAAGGAATAAAAAATGCGTACCCTGCTTCGCAAGAGGCAAGATTCGGGGAAATTAATGCTTGAAGGGTTAAAATCCTGTCCTTCATATTCTCCCTTCTGGCAATTGAACGAGCCAAATGGCTTGGGGCGGCTGGTGGTGCAGTTTTCAAATATTTGAGGGACGTCCATGTTTGAAAAATTTCTGGGTAAAGGCAGCAAGTCTGGCGAGCAGAATGACGCCACTGGCTCCAAGCCCAATTCCGAGACGGACCAGGGTTTCTTTCGCGCGCTGTTCAAACCGGAAACGATTGAGGTCGTGGAAGACGACCCCGATACGATGTGGAGCATGTGGGACAGCGCGGTTTCCGAAATGGATTCCAGATTTCTGGAGCCTCCTGCGCAGGATGTTGCGGCCACTGCCGGGGCCAAGTCGGATGCAAACGGGCTCGCACCCGCCAATCCCGTGGTCAAAGCCTCTGGCACAGGGGATGCTTCAACCCAACCTATGGAGCTTGATGACAAGTCACCCGCGCAGCGCAAGAGCGATGCGTTGAGCGTCCTTGAAATCAATCACAAACGCATCTTCAATACCATCAACGTTCTTTGGGGCCACAAGGAGTGTGCCGACTTCATCGACAACCTGATCATGAGCGGTGGAGATGGCTTTGGACAGGTGCGTCGCGGTTTTAACCAGGAATCGGCCGATGCCTTGATGGTTTTGTCCACCCTGCACGAGCAGGAGTTTGGACGGCAGGAAGACGTCGGCGGCTTGGGATTCAACCCAAACACCGGTTTTGGCGGCTTGACGAATCCCCGGTAGGGCCTGAACTAATCCCCGATTTCAAAATTTCCCATAATTTCCAGGGCACGGACCAAGCCTGAATGGTCGAGATTTTGCAGACCGTGACCGCTGCAAACCTGCATCAGTTGCGCAGCGCCGGCTGTCTGGGGAAGTGACAATCCCAAAGACTTGGCCCCCTGCAGTGCCAAACCCAGATCTTTCTGGTGCAGCCCGATTCGAAAACCGGGGTTGAATGTGCGCTTGATCATGCGCTCACCATGTACCTCCAGGATGCGCGATGCTGCAAAGCCCCCCATCAGTGCTTCGCGCACTTTGGCAGGATTGGCGCCCGCTTTGCTGGCGAACAGCAGCGCTTCGCCCACCGCAGCAATGTTGAGAGCGACGATGATCTGATTGGCGACCTTGCAGGTTTGTCCATCGCCATTTCCGCCCACCAGCGTGATGTTTTTGCCCATCTTTTGAAGCATCGGCAATACCGCATCGAATGCAGCTTGTGGTGCGCCAACCATGATGGTCAAGCTGGCTGCTTTGGCCCCCACTTCGCCCCCTGAGACCGGGGCGTCCACATAGCTCGCGCCCAGTGCGTTGATGCGCTGGGCGAACACCTTGGTGTCCACCGGCGAGATTGAGCTCATGTCCACCACCGTTTTGCCGCCGGGCGAACCAGCGGCAAAGCCCTGCGCAACGCCATCCGCACCAAACAACACGCGCTCTACATCCGGCGTGTCGGGCAGCATCAGGAACACAATGTCCGCGCGCTGGGCGACCTCACTGGCGCTGCTGCACGGCAGGCCACCGGCCTGCAGCAGCGTTTCAGGAATTGCGCTGCGGGTGTGCAGATGCACGGCGTAACCGGCAGCAAGCAGGTGGCCGGCCATGGGCGCACCCATGATGCCAAGGCCGATGAAGCCCAGTACGGGCAGCGTGTCAGAGGGGTTGTTGCTGGTCATGGTCAATATGCTTTCAGTGCAATGGTTGTGGTCTATTTTTTGTATTTGTCACACAGTGCTTGTGTCGCAGAGCGAAAGGCTCCGAGGTCGCTGCCAACCGCCACAAACGTGGCACCCATGGCCATGTAACGGTGCGCGTCGGCTTCTACCGGCGCCAGAATGCCGCTGGGCTTTCCTTGGGCTTTGGCAGCGGCAAACACGCTGGCAATGGCTTCCTGGACTTCGGGATGGCTGGCATTGCCGAGCTGGCCGTAACCGGCAGCAAGGTCAGAGGGACCCACGAATATGCAGTCCACGCCATCCACTGCGGCAATCGCATCAGCGTTCGCGACACCTGCGCGACTTTCAATTTGAACGGCGACGCAAATGTGCTGGTTGATTTCCTGGAAATAGTTGGGCACGGTTCCGTAGCGGTTGCTGCGCTGCGAGACCGATACGCCGCGGATACCGGCAGGCGGATAGCGTGTGGCGGCCACTGCGCGGCGCGCCTCCTCGGCGTTTTGAATGAACGGAATGAGAAAGTTGTAGAAGCCCGAGTCCAGCAAACGCTTGATCTCGATTTCGTTGTTCCAGGTTGGACGCACGATCGGCGCGCTGCTGCTGTCCTTGAGCGCCATCAGCTGCGGGATAAAGGTACTGACATCGTTGGGCGCATGCTCGCCGTCAAGCAGGATCCAGTCGAAGCCGGCCACGCCCAGCACTTCGGTCGTAATGGCGCTGGCCAGTGAAGCCCAGCACCCGATGAGGCGTTTACCTGCCAGCAAATCGGCTTTGAACTGGTTGGGGAAAGAGCGATAAGGCATTGCCTGCACTGGCGCGGAATTGGATGGTTGGGACATAGTCATTTATTTTTTGAGGCCGGCATGCGCTTGGCCAAAGGGTTTGAAAAAAGGCGTGACGTTGAGGAGGGTGAGTCAGGTGACCGGGGCAGGGTTAAACAACACCAGGGCGTTGTGCAACTTCCATTGTTCGGCCCAGGTTTTTTTGCGGCCACTGGCCACTTCCAGCATCAGCTCGAACAGTTCCCAGCCGACATCGGCAATGCTCGCGTTGCCGTCAGCAATACGACCTGCGTTGACGTCCATCAGGTCATGCCACCGGTTTGCCAATTCGGTACGAGTGGCCACCTTGATCACCGGCACTGGTGCCAGTCCATAGGGCGTGCCGCGCCCCGTGGTGAAAACATGCAGGTTCATTCCTGCGGCCAGTTGCAAGGTGCCGCAGATGAAATCGCTGGCGGGAGTCGCGGCATAAATCAAACCCTTGGTGGCCGCCTTTTCGCCGGGGGAGAGCACGCCGCTGATCGGGGAAGTCCCGGATTTAATGATGGAGCCCATCGCTTTTTCAACAATATTGGACAGGCCACCGGCCTTGTTGCCGGGCGTGGTGTTGGCGCTGCGGTCAGCACTGCCACGGCCAAGGTAGGCGTCGTACCATGCCATCTCGCGCACCATGGCTTGCGCGACTTCCGGCGTGCTGGCGCGGGCAGTCATCTGGTCGATGGCGTCGCGCACTTCCGTGGTCTCGGAAAACATTACCGTGGCGCCGGCGCGCACCAGCAAATCGGTGGCATAGCCGACGGCCGGGTTAGCCGTCACGCCGGAGAAGGCGTCACTGCCGCCGCACTGCACGCCCACCACCAATTCACTGGCGGGAACGGTTTCGCGTTTGCGCGCATTAAGCCTCTCCAGGTGATGGACGGCACTCTCCATCACGGAATCAATCATGGACATGAAACCGACGTGCTTGTCAGCCTGCAGGCACACCACGTCCAATATCTCATCGCTGCGCAGCGCGATGCTGCCGGGAGGCAGCAGGCGCTCGGGTTGCAACTTTTCACACCCCAGGCTGACGACCAGTACCTCGCCACCGAAATTGGGATTGCGGCTGATATTGCGCAGGGTGCGAATCGGAATGTTGGCGTCCGGCGCGTCGATGGCCACACCGCAGCCATAGGAATGTTCAAGCCCCACGACATCGTCAACATTGGGATAACGGGGCAGCAGTTCGGTCTTGATGCGCTGCACCGCAAAATCCACCACGCCGGCGACGCATTGCACCGTGGTGGTAATGGCCAGAATATTGCGCGTGCCGACCGAGCCGTCTGCGTTGCGATAGCCCTCGAAGGTGTAGCCTGTCAGCGGCGCTTGCGGTGTGATTTTCCGGGTGGCGTGGGGAAGATTTTCAAGGCTGCGTGCCTGCGGCATATGGAGCAGTCGCTCATGCACCCAGCTGCCAGCAGGAATGTCCTTGATCGCGTAGCCAATCGGCACGTTGTAGCGCAGCACGGCACCATCCCGGGCGATCGCCTGCAAGGCCACTTTATGACCCTGGGGTACGCGGTCCACCAGCACCAGGCCGTCGGACAGGATAGTGCCGGCAGACAGGCCGCCGTCGTTGGCAACGATGGCAACATTGTCCGCCTCGTGCATGCGGATGGTGAGTGGTGCAAGGGTGCCCATGGTGTCGGCCCTCAGAGCACGCGGTGGCCGGTAATCAGCGTCGGCAGCCAGGTTGAGAACATGGGCACATACGTGACCAAGGTAATCGCCACAAAAATGGCGCAGTAGTAAGGCCAGGCAGTCTTGGTGGCCTCGCCAATCGAGATATTGCCGATCGCGCACCCGACGAACTGCACGGTTCCCACCGGCGGATGCACCAGACCGAGCGCGCAATTGAGCAGCAGCATCATGCCGAACTGCACCGGACCGACACCCATCTGAATCGCCAGCGGCAGAAACAGTGGCGTCGTGATCAGAATGTGTGCCGCCATGTCCAGAAAGATGCCCAGAAAGATCTGGATGATGTTGATGTACAGCAGCATCAGCCACGGTTGCTGGGTTGCCGACAACAGCGCCGCCTCAATCACATCGGGGATTTCCAGGTACGCCATTTGGTAGCGCAACATGTTGGAGACACCGATGAGCAGCAGGATAACGCCCGTCGTTTTGGACGCCTTGGCCAGCGACTTGAGCAGCTTCTCCCTGGACATGGTGC